>NZ_AUTN01000056.1:0-10384 GCF_000497955.1 Pseudoalteromonas sp. TAE56 | reverse complement strand
CCATGCCGAACTCAGTAGTGAAACGAAACAGCGCCGATGATAGTGTAGCATTTGCTATGTGAAAGTAGGACATTACCAGGCTTCAAATTAAAGAAACCCGTTACAGAAATGTGACGGGTTTTTTGCTGTCTGGGATTTAGTAAATAGCCAAGAGCCCATGCCGAACTCAGTAGTGAAACCAAAGCTCCTACCGATGATAGTGTAGCATTTGCTATGTGGCTCTCCACTGCTGTGGGCACTATGACATTACCAGGCTACAAATTGTAGAAAGCCCGAATCTAACGAGTCGGGCTTTTTTACGTCTGTAGAAAAGTGAAATGCGCGCAATTAATAGACACTCACATTAACATCCATCACGTAGGGCGGGCGTAGCGACTCTAGACGCTAAAGTTATGTTTAATCACACCAAAATCACTCAATATCTCTGCACGCCGATAAGTATGTAGCATTTGCTAGGTGACTTTTTACCGCTGTGGGCACTACGACATCCTACTGCGTAGCTCACCGACTTAACATTGTAGAAAGCCCGAACTTAACGAGTCGCTTTAATAGCTCATTACTCCAGTGCTAAAGCTTATAACCCAATCTAAAAGCTATTTAAAATAGTCCGTAAGCTTGGCTTTCTTCACTTTCAGATTCTTCTAATTGCGTCGGTTTAAATATTGCGCTTGGATCAATTAATAAACTGTGTTTTTGTGTTAGCTTTATTAATCCTCGCATCATATTTTTAGTTTGTGGGTCTATGTCGAAGCCAATTTCGGTAAGTTTATCCAGTGGCCTTATATCTTCTTTTTTAAAGTCGATATTATCTTCAACCTTATCTACCAATAATCCTACATGCGGGTTTAAGCCGTCTTTAGTGGTAAAAACAATAATAGGTTTATAGTCTAAGGTTATTTGTTCTTTAGCTGACTCAAACAAGCGCTCGAGTTGAATCAAGCTATTACGATTCATTTTGTCGAGTAGCACGGATACTTGTTTACGATCACTCCGATTATGGGCTGCTATAACTTCTTTTATTGTCTCTAGTATTGATTGGAAGGGGTCGTTAAACCGAGACATAGTTAATTTTAAGTCTTCATTATCGGTGTTGAATTCTTTGTAAAAAAGAACAAAATCTTGTAGTTCTGTGTCATTGTTTGAAATAGGAGTCGAGCTACTCGATAAGCTACTTTGAAGTATATTGAACCAGCTTAATAGTTTTTCTTGCCACGATCTGAGCTGTTTTAGTGCATTCGCATTACTCTGCTCAGTTGAGATATTATTTAAAATAATACCCAAATCAAAAACAGGTGTTGGTATATCCATATAATCTTTAACACCAATAAAGCTTTTATTATTGTTTGGTAAAGTTGTTAGATTATTGTCAAAGCGTTCTGTTAATAAAATATCGAGTATTTTAAGTGAAATTGTTTTACAGCCCACTTTAAAGTTTATTAATTCCATGCCTTTATCTTAATTTACCTATTAATGCTTTAA
The DNA here is from genome assembly GCF_000497955.1 of Pseudoalteromonas sp. TAE56. Lineage (NCBI taxonomy): Bacteria > Pseudomonadati > Pseudomonadota > Gammaproteobacteria > Alteromonadales > Pseudoalteromonadaceae > Pseudoalteromonas > Pseudoalteromonas sp. TAE56. The sequence continues at coordinate 8,905 of NZ_AUTN01000056.1, read as the reverse complement.
GGATAGAACAAATTAAGTAAATAACTTAAAGAAGGGTAAGATTTAATAGAGATAGTTAACTAGGAGTTATTAGATGGCACTAGTGAGGTTTTTTATGGCATGTTTAAATTGATTCTCAAGCTGCTTTTTTCCTAATAAACCTAAGTGTTGAATCACTTTTTCATTACATTCATTTTGAAGCACTAACTTTATTAAAAGTTGTTTATCTGACTCTGTTAATTGAGACATACAAGAAGGAGACTGATTCACTACCTGCCAAAGAGTCGCAGAGATATTAAATTGAGTGAAGCTATTGTTTATGAGCAAGGCTAATCGTTCGCGAGTCTCGGGGCTTACTAACTCATCGCTAAATCCTGCAATTAAAATACTTACAAGTTGCCAATCCAGTGTTTTAAAGTGTGTTAAAAGCCCATAAAAAAAATCGTTTTTAAACTGCTTTTTTAGAGGTTGAATAATTGCACTTTTGTTATTTAAGCATTTAACCACAAGCGCCGAATGTTCTGCCGTGCTTTTATCGCGTTGATAACCTAGTTTTACGGTATCAAATCCTTGGTTTTGCCAAAAATTTAGTAACTGCGCTGTTGCGCCAAAGCTTGCACCAAACCAATTACATTGGCTTTTTACTTGCGACTCGCAATAGCTAAGTAGCTTTTTACCAAAGCCCATATTGTGAGAACTCGGATCAATCGCTATTCGTACAACGCGAGCGCTCAACTGTGTGAAGTAGTCATCATTAAAACTAAGTTGTGAGAGGGTTTGAGCCATTAAATGACCCTGTGGGCGACGCTCTCCGCTTGTAACCTGTAGGGCAAGGTCTTCACTTAAACCACCTTCTATTGCGATTAAACATACGCCAACTAATAGATTGTTAATTCTGCTGATGAATATTCGTTGCGACGGTGTATCTAGTAGTTGGCGTAAATCATTTACACTACTTTGATAGTGAGCTAATGCAAGCAGGGCAATAACTTGTTGCAGTAAAGGCTCATTGTTTACAAGGGATTGCTGAGTTATTTCGCTATGAACTGGCTGCTCTAATTGATCACTACTTAACTCTTTATACTGTGCATCGAGTGCAAGCAAGGTTCGAATGTGTTGCTCAAGAGGATCGTGTTTAGCAAAACGCAGTGGCTCATCAAGCGCTAGAACTTTAGAGGCTTTATAATGCGCCTTTATATAGTTACTAAAGCGAATGGTATAACCCCTACCATTGCCCTCATACCCAACCAGTGTACTTGCAAATACTATACGAGAGTAATGCGCTAGCATTTTTAATAATAACGGAACAGGGATTGCTGCAGCTTCATCAACGAGTAATAAATCACACTCAGGTAGCGCATTTAATAGTGCATCAGGTGCAACGTAGTGCAAATTGGCTAGCTGTTTATGTTCAGTGTTGTATTGAAGGTTCAACTCGTTGGCTAAATGTTTAAAGCTACTATGGGTCGCTTTAAACTGAGTGCTGCAAATAATTACTTTTTTACCAGCTAATTTTGCGGCTGCTAAGCCAAGTGCTGCCGACTTGCCTCTACCTCTATCAGCATTAATGAGTAAAGGCCTGCTGGCACGACCATTAGCTACTTTTACTATTTGTTCAACGCAGTTTTGCTGTGGTAGATAATCAATTTTATTATGTTTTACATAGCTAGTGTTATTACTAATATAGCCATTTTTTTCACTAAAATGAAAAGTGGGTAATGGTTTTATAATAGCCGCGAAACGTTGATTAAATAAACTGTAGTCAATACTCTGACCGTGTGATTGCATTGTGCTTAAAGCAGGGTCTTGCCAAGAGGCTAAATTATCTAATTCGGGCAGTAATAAAAACAGTATACCGCCTGCTTTAACAGTGCCGGCAAGTGCTGCAAGTTTATCAGGGTGCAAACCACTAAAACCATCGTAAACAGCATGAGTAAATTCTTGACCTAAAATTTGATGAGTGCGAGTAGGCCAGTACGAATTTTTAATCGCGCACTGCTTTGATACAACAAGTGCATTGTTTTCATCTATTAATGAGTTAAGTAATTCATAACACCAAGCAGGGCTGCCCGTAATCAACACTAGCTGACGATGATACGCGCCAGCTAGTTGTTGTTCTAACTCACTTAGGTGAGCTTTATACAGCTTGTAATCGTGCATAGGCCGTTACTAACCATTTACTGCCAAGGTCGTCAAAGTTAACTTGTACCCGAGATTGCGCGCCACTGCCTTCGTAATTAAGTACGGTACCAACACCAAACTTAGCATGCAAAACTCGTTGCCCTAAGTTAAAGCCACTGTCTTCAAATGCGGCATGGCTAACTGATGCGCTAAAGCGCCCCGCAGCAGGCGGGCGAGAAACCTGTGTTTTAATACGGATTTCTTCTACGCAGTCTTCAGGGATTTCGCGTAAAAAGCGTGATGGGCTATGGTATTTTTCTTGCCCGTATAAGCGGCGACTCTCAGCATGGCTAATGTATAACTTATCCATTGCTCGTGTCATGCCTACATAACAAAGGCGGCGCTCTTCTTCTAAGCGCCCAGACTCTTCGTTGCTTTGCTGAGAAGGGAACATGCCTTCTTCTACGCCCACCATAAACACTAATGGAAACTCTAAACCTTTAGCTGAGTGAAGCGTCATCATTTGTACGGCGTCTTCGTGTTCTTCTGCTTGCCCTTCACCTGACTCAAGTGATGTATGTGCTAAAAAGCCTTGTAAAGGTGAGCTGTATTCTTCGTCTTCAGGAAGTTCATACTGATCACAAGCGCTAATTAGTTCTTCTAAGTTTTCTACGCGAGCACGGCCTTTTTCACCTTTTTCGGCTTGGTACATTGCCATTAAGCCTGAGGTTTGAATTGTGTACTTGGCTTGCTCATGCAAAGTTAGATCGCTAATTTTATCTTCTATTTGTTCAACGAGTTCTACAAACTTACTTACTGCACCAGAAGCACGACCAGATAAGTGCTGTTGTTCTACAATTGCTTTTGCGGCATACCAAAGCGGTAACGATTCTGCTCGTGCACAGTCGCGTATATGGCTCAATGTTTTATCACCAATACCGCGTGCTGGCGTATTAATTACACGCTCAAACGCGGCATCGTCTTGTCGATTACCCACTAGACGTAAATACGAAAGCGCATCTTTAATTTCTTGTCGTTCGAAGAATCGCATACCACCATAAATACGGTATTTTAAGCCTTCTTGTAGCATGGCTTCCTCAAGTACACGAGATTGCGCGTTACTACGGTATAAAATTGCGGCATCTTGCAGGGCATTTCCTGCATTTAACCAGCTTCGTAATTTGCTACTTACAAAGCGTGCTTCGTCTAACTCATTAAATGCTGCATAAATAGAGATTGGCTCGCCATCGTTACCATCGGTCCACAAGCTTTTACCCATACGTTCTGAGTTATTTTGAATTAATGCATTGGACGCTTTCAAAATAGTGGCGGTTGAACGGTAGTTTTGTTCAAGACGAATGGTTTCTGCGCTAAAGTCAGTTAAGAAACGTTTAATGTTTTCGATTTTAGCACCACGCCAACCATAAATGCTTTGGTCATCGTCGCCTACAATCATGATGCTGTTAGTATCGCCAGCAAGTAACTTTAACCAAGCATATTGAATGGTATTTGTATCTTGGAACTCGTCTACGAGCATATGTGCAAAGCGCTGCTGATAATGACGCAGTAACGTAGGGTTATTTTTTAACACTTCGTAGCTGCGTAGTAATATTTCAGCAAAATCAACTAGGCCCGCTCTATCACAGGCCTCTTGATAGGCGGCATAAACTCGCAGCATCATTTGCTCATTAATATCGTATGCTTGAATATCTTTAGGGCGAAGTGCTTCATCTTTTTTGGCGCTTATGTACCAGCCAAACTGCTTAGCGGGCCATTTTTTATCATCAATATTCATCGATTTTAATAAGCGCTTGATCATTCTAAGCTGATCATCAGAGTCTAAAATTTGAAAGGCTTCAGGTAAATTAGCTTCACGGTGATGAGCACGTAAAATACGATGCGATAAACCATGGAAGGTACCAATCCACATGCCACCTACAGGGGCTTTTAGTGTTTCTTCAACGCGGCCACGCATTTCTTTAGCTGCTTTATTAGTAAAGGTAACTGCAAAAATACTGTAAGCGGAGGCTTGCTCAACTTGCATAAGCCACGCAATACGATGAACTAACACTCGTGTTTTACCAGACCCAGCACCTGCTAATACCAGCATGTTTTGTAGTGGGGCTGCAACGGCGTCGCGTTGTTTGTCATTTAAGCCATCGAGTAATTGTGAAACGTCCATCGTTACGCCTTTTTAATCAATATTGTGGCCAGTATAACAGGTGTTTTTGTTAGGCTAAATAAAATACTGTTTTTATAAACAGCTATTTACAAAATAGTGTTCAAAACGAGTAACTTGCTAATTAACTAAGCGAATAAAAAGCGTAAACGCATAACAAAAATTGCTAATTTGACCTAAAGTTAGCAAAATTTACTAACTCTCTAAATCTAGGCTAATTTAACTATTTGATTTGTAAGCTTTAATAAATTGGCATAAAGTGTGTAAGTAAATAATTATAAAATCAAATAAATACAGAGGTTAGTATGGCAGATCAAGGTTCTGGCGGTAACGTAATCGCAGCATTATGTAATATATTTTTTCCTGGTTTAGGGCAGTTAGTGCAAGGGCGTATTTTAGCGGCTATATTTTTTGCACTCGCTATTATAATAAGTTATGCACTAATTTATGTGCTTGTAGGTTTTGTACTTGTGCCTATTATTTACTTATGGTCGATCATTGACGCAGCGCGTTATAGATCGCGAAGTTAACGGCTTTAAAGTTGAATAAAATAGCGCCCTTGTGGCGCTATTTTGCTTTATATGTCCTGTGGTTTACGGGCGTTTACGTATATAATTACGCAATTAAAGATTTACAGGCAAACCCTATGGAATATCAATTTATTCGCGACCCTATTAGTGGGCTACGTATTAAAATAAGCAGTGAACACGCTATTATTGGTCGCTGGCTAAACGAAGAAATAGGCAAAGACAAAGTGGCCATGGTGCAAGCGCTTATTGCATCGGTAAGTTCAAGCTATGAGCCGCTAACGTTAAAAGGCCAAGAAATAGATTTAATATTAACCAAAGACGAAGCACTATTTGAAGCCCATGCGCTTCATCAAGATAGCGAAGATCTAATAGCGTATCAAGATGACGATTTAGCGCTTGAAGAAAATGGTTTAAGTAGTGGTTGTGGCTTTGAAGATTTCATTGATTTAATTGGTTCATGGCATGAGTTTACGACGTCACGATAAACATAATTAGCACACTAATAAAAATATACAGCAATGCACAATCAGCATTTTATCTGTATTATTACACCAACGAAAATTACGCCAACCAAAACGACAGGAATTGATATGTCTGCCAATTTAAACAAGCTAGTAGTGATGCTAGAAATGCAAAACGCCATGAATACTAAAGTACATGAGCAATGGTTTACTCAAGGGTTTGAATGGTACCGCGCTATTTGGGTTGAGTGTGCTGAAATGCTAGATCATCATGGTTGGAAATGGTGGAAAAAACAAACACCAGATACTGAACAAGTTATTTTAGAGTTGGTTGATATTTTTCATTTTGGTCTATCGCTTAGAATTGACGGCGAAACTAGCTACGAAGACTTAGCAAAGCAACTTGAAACTGAGCTTAGTAATGCTCAACAAGCTGATGATTTTAAACAAACACTAGAGATATTAGCGGCGTCTGCTGTTGCTGATAAAACGTTTAATGCAGGTGCCTTTGCCGGCTGTATGGCGCAAATGGGTATGGATATTGATGATTTATATCGCGGCTACGTAGGTAAAAATACGTTAAACTTTTTCCGCCAAGATCACGGTTACAAAGATGGTAGCTATATTAAAGAATGGAACGGGCAAGAAGATAACGAGCATTTAGTTGAAGTAGTTAAAAGCCTTGATACAGAACATGCAGATTTTGCAAAGTTAGTATATCAAGGGCTAGAAGCGCGTTACCCAAAAATCTAGCCCACGTAAACTGAGTTAGATAATCTTACGATAGTCGGTAACACTTAGGTAATCGGCTATTTCGTTATGTGGTTGTTGGCTATCAGGGTTAGCAACTGCAAGTAAGTGCTCAATGCCGTATTCTCGTGCGGCATTCAAAACCGCAATGCTATCGTCAACAAATAAAGTACGACTTTTATTAAAGCCTAAGTCTTTTTGTACTTGGTGCCATAAACTTTGTTGCTCTTTACTTACTCCATATTCATGAGTAGACACTACGCCATCTAGGTAGTTATCAATCGCTGTATGCTCAAATTTAAGCATGACACTCTCAGGGTGGGCGTTGGTAAGTAAAATTAACTCTTTGCCTGCTTTTTTAAGCTCAGTTAAAAAATGAGGTACGTCTTCACGCATTTTAATTAAATGCTGAGATTCTCGTTTAAGCTCCATTATAGGCAAGCTTAATTGCTGCTCCCAATAATCTAAACAATACCACTGTATTTGACCGCTCACAGCTTGATAGCGTTTTAAAATATCTGCTTTAGCTGCATCTAGGCTAATGCCCCTTGCTAATGCGTGTTGCGCAGGAATAACGTTAAGCCAAAAATGACTGTCGTAATGTAAATCGAGTAATGTTCCATCCATGTCGAGCAAAACGGTATCGATTTTTGACCAATTTAACATAGGAATTTCAACTTATAAGGTTTATTATTGAACTAACTGCCATGATAGCAAATTAACGCCAATGACACAGAAAAAGCACCCAACACCACCACAAATCCTCAGTAACAATGTTGTCGCTAAAAGCCGCCTGTTTACTGTGGAGTCTTTAGAGCTAAAGTTTTCTAATAACGAAGAGCGCCAGTATGAGCGAATTCGCGGCGGTGGCCGGGGAGCGGTGATGATTGTTCCGTTAAGTGCAGACAACGAATTACTACTTGTACGTGAATACTGTGCGGGAACAAACGATTACCAGTTAGGTTTTCCTAAAGGCTTAATTGATCCGGGCGAAACGCCAGAGCAAGCTGCTAACAGAGAGCTTAAAGAAGAAATTGGCTTTGGTGCTGAGTATTTTAAACCATTAAGAACAGTAACAATGGCGCCGAGTTACTTTAATGCCACTATGCATATTTTATTTGCTAAGCAATTATACCCACAAAGCCTTATTGGCGACGAACCAGAGCCGCTTGTTGTTGTTAAGTGGCCATTAACTCAGTGGCAGTCATTATTAGACCAGGAAGATTTTACCGAAGCACGCAGTGTTGCAGCTTTGCTATTATTAGATAAGTATTTAGCGTCTGGAGCTGCCGATGAATAAATTAATCGAACCGTGTATTGAATTAGCTGAGCGTGCTGGCGATGCAATTATGGCCATTTATAAAAAAGGTGATATTGGCCAACAAGAGAAATCAGATAATACGCCTGTTACCAAAGCTGATTTAGCAGCAAATGACGTACTGGTTGCTGGATTAAAAGTCTTAGCGCCCGATATTCCGATTATGTCGGAAGAAACACCTATACCAGCACTAGCNTTGGTTACTCGATCCGATGGATGGCACAGGCGAGTTTATTTTAGAAAGTGGCGATTTTGCAGTAAATATTGCATTGATTGAAAATAATCACCCAGTGCTTGGTGTTATTCATTGGCCTGCAAAAGGTGTGACTTATTTTGCTACAGCTAAAAATGGTGCCTTTAAACGTGAAAACTCAATTGATAAGCAAATATCTGTAGCGCCGCCAGAGAACTTGACACTTGCAGTGAGCCGCCGCCAAAAAATAGAAGCGGTGAGTCAGTATTTAAATAGTCAGTTTACAACTATTGCTATTGGTTCGTGCTCATTAAAAGCTTGTACTGTTGCAGAAGGCAAAGCAGATTGTTTTTTAAGAATTGGTCCAACGGGAGAGTGGGATACAGGTGCTTCACAAGTTATTGTTGAAGAAGCCGGTGGTTGTATTACCGATGCCGAATTTAATCCGCTAACGTACAACCAACGTGAGAGTACTGAGAACCCTGACTTTATAGTGATGGGACATCCAGACTGGGAATGGCAAAAAATGATTAATCCGCATCAAAGGTTGAGCGCAGAATAGCAATTTGATTGCTTTTTGTTCGGTTGAACAACTTTAATTAGTTTAGGCCTTGCATTAAATGTTTATTCCTATATAGTAGCGCTCTCTTCAAGGCAGGCTCGTAAATATTACGAAAATGTTTTAAAGAAATTACAGGCGCGGGATGGAGCAGTCTGGTAGCTCGTCGGGCTCATAACCCGAAGGTCGTCGGTTCAAATCCGGCTCCCGCAACCAATATTTTTATTGAAATTTGGTGCAATAGGTAGTTTTAAAAGGTCGTCGGTTCACTCTTCACCTTCACAACTCCCGCAACCAATTATTTATAAGATTTTGTTACTGTAAACTCTAGCTTAAGAGATAAAATAAAGTAGTCGATAGACTTAAAATATACAGGCGCGGGATGGAGCAGTCTGGTAGCTCGTCGGGCTCATAACCCGAAGGTCGTCGGTTCAAATCCGGCTCCCGCAACCAATTCTTTAATTGGAAGCCAAGTTGTAATGTAGGCAACTTTAAAAAAGCATACAAATTTCAGGCGCGGGATGGAGCAGTCTGGTAGCTCGTCGGGCTCATAACCCGAAGGTCGTCGGTTCAAATCCGGCTCCCGCAACCACTGAAATAAATAAGAATGAAATGACACGCTTAAAGCGTGTTTTTTTATGTCTAAAATTTAGTGTGTATATTGTGGCTCATAACCCGAAGGTCGTCGGTTCACCTTTTATAAGTTCAGGCTCCCGCAACCACTGAAATAAATAAGAATGAAACGACACGCTTAAAGCGTGTTTTTTTATGTCTAAAATTTGGTGTGTATATTGTGGCTCATAACCCGAAGGTCG
>NZ_AUTN01000055.1:0-2903 GCF_000497955.1 Pseudoalteromonas sp. TAE56 | reverse complement strand
TTTATGCTGCGTTATCGCCTATTTATGGGGAATAACCACACTACATAGGCTCTGCCTTGCCTAAAAACCAAACACACTGCTGCAAATTCAACCACCAAAGGTCAATACGCCCTAAGTAATAACTTATTAACTAGCTTATGCATTAAGGTCATCATTACAAAACCAACAGGCGCCATTACAAGTACTGCACTTATAAATGAGGTAAACCAATCTACATAAAAATGCTCTGTAACACCCACATTTACATAAGTCATAATGCCAGTTAGAGTACCGCCAATTAAGGTAATAATACTTACCATAACCAGTATCTTATAAATTACAGGTGTTTTTTTAGGCTCAACAATTACTGGATTTACTGATACGGGTGTACTCATTTTTGGGCATGCCTTAAGCGTTAAATAGATGATAAAATCAACTATAGCAAATTAATTGACAATATCAACTACTTTTTGAGCTAACCAAAAATAAGCCAAATTCCAACTAACCCCATTAAGCTACCAGCAATACGGTTCATCCATTTTATATTATCGCCACGGGCTAAAAATAAACGTAAGCTTTTACCGCCTGTTGCATAAGCCAACATGCTTAAAAACTCGGTGGTCATTATAACGCCAAGCAATACTAAAAGCTGAGGGGCTACTGCATGCTCAACACTTATAAAGGGCGGTAATAGTGAGATCATAAACGCCCACCCTTTAGGATTAGCAATTGCGGTTACAAAACCTTGCGTAAATAGCGACTTCCGACTTACGTCACTTGGTTTTGAGGTATCGACCGACATTTTCCCTTTGGCTCGCCACATATTAAAGCCAATATAAATTAAGTACGCACCGCCAACCCATTTTAAAATAGCGAACGCATCTGGGTAATTTAGCATTACGCTTGCAACGCCTAATACCGCAGCTATAGCAACACTTGCTACACCTAACAGCTCACCTATCATCATCCATAATGTGCGGCGCACGCCAATGCTCATACCGAGTGTCATGGCAAGGGTCATACACATACCTGGCGTTATCGACACAAAAAAGAAGGTAGGAATAAAAACCGCAAGTGCTGCTACATCAATCATTAATTTACTCTCATATTAAAAGCAAAAACGCGGCTATAAGTAGCCGCGCTGTTGCTTACTCATGTTTATTACTATTGCCCAGCACTTACCAAGGGTTCAGTAATAACTTCTACTGGCTCTGCTGTATCATTTAACAAATACTTATCTAACCACTGTTCTTGTTCCCACAACACGTGTAATAAGCTTTTACGCGCACGGTAACCATGTGCTTCATATGGGAGCATCACTAAGCGAGCATCTTTACCTAAACCTTTTAGGGCTGCGTACATGCGCTCACTTTGCATTGGGAAAGTGCCGTGAGATTGAGGGGGGATCTTCTTGCACCCCACCCCATATGTAAAAAGCATCTATTGCCCAGTACTTACCATTGGTTCAGTAATGACCTCGACAGGCTTTGCTGTATCATTTAACAAATACTTATCTAACCACTGTTCTTGTTCCCACAACACGTGTAATAAGCTTTTACGCGCACGGTAACCATGTGCTTCATATGGGAGCATTACTAAGCGAGCATCTTTACCTAAACCTTTTAGGGCTGCGTACATGCGCTCACTTTGCATTGGAAAAGTGCCAGAATTAGGATCTTCCTGACCGTGGATCATTAGCATTGGTTCGTTAATTTTTTCAGCGTGAAAAAACGGCGACATATTAGCGTACACACTTTGTGCTTGCCAAAAATCACGCTCTTCTCCTTGAAAACCAAACGGCGTTAATGTGCGGTTATACGCGCCACTGCGGGCAATACCTGTTTTAAATAAATCGCTATGAGCCAATAAGTTAGCAACCATAAATGCACCGTATGAGTGCCCTGCTATGGCTATTTTGTTTTTATCGGCAATACCTTTTTTAACCAATACATCAACAGCTGCTTGTGCGCTTGATACTAGCTGCTTTCTAAAGTTATCGTTTGGCTCACTGCCATCAATACCCACTATTGGCATTTTAGGGTCGTCAAACACGGCAATCCCTTTGGCAAGGTAAGGCATAGGACCCCAATAGCCAATGTAGGTAAATGCGTAAGGCGACTCGCGAACTTGCGATGCTACGGCTTTATCTTTGTATTCAAGTGGGTAAGCCCACATAAGTACAGGTAACGGGCCTTGTGTTTTATCGTACCCTGGTGGTAAATAAAGCGTACCCGAAAGCTCAACACCGTCGTCGCGTTTATAACGTAATTGCTCTTTAGTTACCCCTTTAAATGCAGGATACGGATGCTCAAATGTCGTTAATTGCGTTAGCGTGTCGTTATCTAAATTGCGTATAAAAAAGTTAGGTTGCTCAGTTTTAGATTCACGAATAGTAATAAATCGCTCACCTTCGTCGTCAAGCAGAGCGCGTACACGCTCGTAGTATGGCGCTTCTGATTGCCATAAACGCTTGCTGCTATTTGTTTTAACATCGTATTGATCTAAAAACGGCACATTACCTTGCTCTGAAGCACCATTACCGCGCAGGTAAATATAACGCCCGCCTACAATTTTAATCACGTTTGCGCCTAAATCGTTGCGCTCGTAAATTGCATTACCTGGATCTTTATACGCGTCGTTGTAACTACGCTCTGAAAACAAAACGCGGTTTCTGTCGGCATTTCGTGGCTGTACAACAAAGGTGCGTACTTGGCGATCGCTAAAGCGCCAGTCTGTCAGCATTGCTACGTTTTCGTTGCCCCACTCCATTCCTGCATAACGGCGTTCTACTTTGGCAAATAATTTAGGCTCGCGTTTAAAGGGTGCACGTAAGCTGTAAACATAATCATGATGCTCAACGTCGGTTTTCATGTTGCCGCCATCTTGTGCTTCTGCCCAAATAACTTCAGCGCCTTGATCGGCTC
>NZ_AUTN01000054.1:0-14480 GCF_000497955.1 Pseudoalteromonas sp. TAE56 | reverse complement strand
TGGCTGTTGCAAACGGCACCTGAAAATTAGGTTTAACAGGTATTTGTTGATCAGGGCTTAGGCCCGCCGTACTTACATGAATAAAATCACAGCCGAGTTCATCAAGCGCTTTACTAAGTACTATCGATTGTTCTAAATCCCAGCCGCCTTCAACCCAATCGGTTGCCGAAATACGTACACCCACTGCTTTTTCACTAGGGAATACCGCGCGTACGGCTTTAAACACGTCAAGCAATAAACGCATTCTGTTTTCTAGGCTGCCACCGTAGTTGTCATCGCGCTTGTTTGAAAGTGGCGACAAAAACTGGTGTAACAGGTAACCGTGTGCACCATGTAGCTCGATTAAATCAAGGCCGAGTTCGTCAGCGCGTTTAGCTGCACTTACAAAGTCTTTAATTAATGAGTCTATGTCGTGTTGGCTCATTGCTTTTGGCACTGGGCTTTTATCGTCATATGCAACTGCCGAAGGTGCGAGCGTTTGCCAGCCATTTACGTCATCAGATGCAATCGCATCGCCACCGTCCCATGGTTTTTCAGTTGATGCTTTTCGCCCAGCATGTGCTAACTGAATGCCAATAGGCATAGGGCTGTATTGCCTTACTGCTTTTAGACTTTTATCTAACGCTTGTTGTGTTTCGTTATTCCAAAGCCCTAAATCGCCGTAGCTAATACGCCCTTCTGGGTTTACTGCTGTTGCTTCTAAAATAAGTAACCCGGCACCGCTTAAGCTCAATTGGCCTAAATGAATAGTGTGCCAATCGCTAGCAGCGCCATTGTTTGCTGAATACTGACACATGGGTGCAATAATAATACGGTTATTTAACGTTACTTGCCCAAGTGATAAAGGCGAAAATAGTTGGCTCATTGTTAATCCTTAAAAACACGCACAAAAAAGTGCGGACAAAATAAAAAAGAGAATACGAAGCGGCAATCAAACACGCTCACTCAAAAGCTTATGCAGTCACTTATAATTACGACTACCACTCTTAATGGGGATAAAAACACACTTTAATAGTGCTGATAAAAGCATAAATAATGACATTATAAACTATCAATTTTAATGTAATAATTTGTTTAACGAACACGTCATAAAGCCACCTTTAAAAAATGAATGACTATTTACCTTTAAACAAGGGTGTGATTTTTAACCTAACTGTACCTAATAGCACTAAGCTATTGCTTATATTGCCTATTAACTAAATAAAAACCCCACATACAAACCATATTTATTCTATAAAAGTGAATTAAAATTCAATTTAGATATTCCAAGCTACTTCACTCCCTGATAAACTGCTTAACTTAATTTACTAATGTAAAACATTTGAACTGGGGATCACTTTTTATGTTTAAACCAAGCTTGTTAACCTTGGCTATTTCGAGCGCTGTTTCTAGCGTATTTTTATTGCCTAATGCCGCACTTGCTCAAGAAGAAGTTGCAGCTAAAAACAAATCACTCGAAGTAATCGAAGTTACAGCAACAAGGCGCAGCGGCTCTGTGCAAAATGCACCGCTAAATATTACCGCCCTTGACGCTGATATAATGAAAGATCAAAATATTAGCGAACTTGCCGACGTAGCGCGTTGGGTCCCAGGTTTAACAATTACCGATCAAGGTGGCCGCTCTGGCTCGCCTATTATTGTTCGTGGTTTAAATACAAATTCATCTGGTCCATCGTCAGATGGCGGAACAGTATCTACTTATATTAACGAAATTCCGGTTTCGGTAGATATGCGCCTAGTAGATATTGAGCGTGTTGAAGTATTAATTGGGCCACAAGGCACGCTTTATGGTGCAGGTACATTAGGTGGTGCAATTCGCTACATGCTTAAACAGCCTGAGCTTGATTTTACATCGCTTGAAGTATACGGCGACCTATTTCAAACAAAAGAAAGTGACTCTTTAGGTGGCGAAGGCGGCTTTATATTTAACCTTCCACTAATTGAAGACAAGCTTGCAGTACGCGCCAGCTTAAACGTATATGAAGACCCAGGTTTTATCGATTACGGCTACGTANCGCGAGCCTGGCGTATCGTTGCCAGATCCAGATTGGAGCGATAGCTCAGCAGTTAATAACAACCTTAAAAATGTAAAAGACGCCAACGGCGAAACCACCACAACAGGTCGTATTTCTGTACGCTTTAAACCAAATGAATCGTTTGAAGGTACGCTTAACTACTTTTACCAAAACCAAGACAGCGAAGGCCGCTCGATTGTTCATTACAACAGTCTTAATGCAAACAACGGTTTAAGCGACGTAATAGGTAAATACGAGTCAGCTTATCGCTTTGAAGAGCCTCGCGAGAAAAAAGACCAATTACTAAGCCTTGAACTAAAAGCCGACCTAGGTTTTGCAGAGCTAGTATCGGCTACTGGTATTTCGAGCTTTGATGCCGACGGCCAACGCGACCAAACAGACTTGCTTATTCGTCTTGATTACGGCTATGAAGAGTTTCCTTCGTTTTCAACGTTTACCCGTGAAATTGACGAAGAAGATACCTTCACTCAAGAAATTCGCTTAGTGTCTCAAAGCGAAAGCGACTTTAACTGGATTGTGGGTGGCTTTTACAACAAAACAGAAACCGAAGCATCAAGCAGAGAGTTTACGCCTGGGTTTGACCAATTCGCTATCGATAACTTTGGTGGCGAGCAGCTAAGACCTGACTCGTTAGAATACTTAGAACTTACAAAAAGTACCGTCACTGAGTCTGCACTATTTGGTGAAGTGGGCTACCAAGTAACCGACAAATTAGATATTACCATTGGTGCCCGTTTTTACGAATACGATGTAGAGTCGCAAGCAGCTTTTGACTTCCCACTAGCCAATACATTGTACGGTGGTGCGGGTCCTGACGACATCACAGTTGCATATGAAAAAGATGACGCTGGCGATAACGGTAACTTATTTAAATTTAATGCTAAATATCAATTTACTGATTCAGTAATGGGCTATGTAACAGTAAGTGAAGGCTTTAGAATTGGCGGTTCAAACGGTTTAGTGTCATGTGAGGAACCTATTACTGAGGATCAACAAACAGGTTGTGGTCAACCTGACGAATTATTATTTGAAGCCGACACCACAACAAACTACGAGTTAGGCTTTAAGAGTACATGGTTTAGAAGCCAACTACACTTTAACGCCGCGTTATTTAACATCGATTGGGATGATGCACAAATTACGGGCGCTACAGATATAGGTCAATTAACGTACCTTTCAAACGCAGGCAGCGCAAATGCAAAAGGGATTGAAATTTCAACCCGTGCGATTTTATCTGACTCGTTTTCAGTTTATGCAACTTATGCCTACACAAAAGCAGAGCTAACATCAGACGCACCATTTTTGTTTAACGCCGATGGCACCGGTGGCGCAGAAGACGGCGACCGTTTACCTGGTTCACCTGAAAACCAATTTTCGATGGGTGTAAACTATCAAACAGACGTATTTAACGACAAAACACTCGATATTAACTACGGTTTAACCGCGCAAAGCGACGTGCTTTCAAGAGTTGGGCTTCGTGATAACGGCGAAACACTACCAGGTTACAGCTTAAGTAATATATCAGCTAAATTAACAGCTGATGCATGGTCAACTACCCTATATGTTGATAACCTATTCAACAAATACGCAGTTACGTCAGTTCGTCGTTCAGATGCCGATATAACATCAGCTAATGGCGCCGATATACAACGTAACTACGGCCATTACATTAATCGCCCGCTAACGGTAGGTGTTAAATTTAACTACAAATTTGAAATATAATTTAAGCGACTTTTAAACAGTCTCACTTTTTAAACACTGTTTTAAGGCTCAAATTTATTTGAGCCTTTTTATTTTCTTTTACAAAATAATTACCAAAAACCATGCAGCCAAATTTAAAGCAACTTCATCAAAGCGCAATACACTCCCTAAACCAAGGTAAAATAGAGCAAGCACACAAAGCCCTAGTGGAGTTAGTTACACTCAAACCAGACTTTGCCGATGGGTACTTTTTGCTGGCCATGGTTAATTTAACTGTTGGGCAAATACACAAAGCAATAAAGCTTATCGAAAAAGCCCTCACTCTTGGCCAAAGTATTGAATACACCGCGCAACTTGCTAAATGTTACGCACTTACTGGCGAATTACAAAAAGCAAAAAACACCGCACTATCGGTATCATTAAAACAAATAACTAAAGCACTTGATGCCGACACACTCGGCGTAGCCCTTACTCAAGCAGGCATTCACGAACAAGCACTTAACTACTTTGAGTGCGCTATTAAACTGGCTACAGCAGCTAACAAAACTCAACCACCGTTTTATTATAACTATGGTGTAAGCGCTAAATTTTTAGGATTATTTGATAAAGCCCAACACGCTTTTGAAAATGCCATAGCGCTTAACCCACTGCACCATCAAAGTCATTTTGCATTAAGTGATTTAACTAAAGTAAGTAGGCAAAACAACCACATTGAACGCTTAAAAAACGTGTTTGAGCAAGTAACACACCCCGATGAAAAACTGCATATTGGCCATGCTTTAGCAAAAGAGTATCAAGATCTTGGTGAGTTTTCAGAGGCTTTTAACGCGTTAGAGCAAGGTAAAGTAGCAAAACGTGCTGTGCAGCCCTTTGATCATACAAGCTCAACTGAGTTATTTGAACATATTAAACGCTTAAGTGAGCAGCACACACAAGCGCCAACACAAGGTAACCCAACGGCCGAACCTATTTTTGTATTAGGCATGCCCCGCTCAGGCACCACATTAGTTGAGCGTATTTTATCGAGCCACAGCGACGTGCAATCAGCCGGTGAATTACAAGACTTTGGCCTAAGCGTTAAAAAGCTAAGCCAAACGCAAACACCGCATGTACTCGACACTCAAACGCTCACTAAAGCCTACAAGCTTGATTTTAATCAGCTTGGGTCAACCTATTTAAACGCAACACGCGTAATAACAGGCAGCCATAAGCACTTTATTGATAAACTCCCGTTTAACTTTTTTTATATCGACTTAATAACCAAAGCACTGCCAAACGCTAAAATTATTTGTATGCTGCGCGACCCAATGGATACCTCCATTGGTAACTATCGCCAATTATTTACCATCAATAACCCCTACTACGCGTACTCGCTCGACCTACTCGACACTGCAAAATTTTATAGCCGTTTTTACAAACTAATGCAGCACTTCAGCATGCAACACAGCAATATAAAATTAGTAAAATACGAAGAATTAGTTGCACAGCCCGAGCAGAAAATAAAAGAGTTAGTCAGCTTTTGTAACTTAGAGTGGCAAGAGCAGTGTATAGATTTTCACTTAAACACCGCACCGGTTTCTACCGCAAGCAAGGTGCAAGTACGCCAACCACTTAATAATAAAGCAATTGGCCGTTGGAAAGCATTTAAGCCCCATACTGATGAAATTGAAGATTACTTTTTAAAACAAGGTATTAGTATTGAGTAATAGTTTTATAGCTGGGAGTTAGGTGTGAACCTATAGATAGCCCACTTTGTGGCAGTGTAGGTCGCATAAGTGAAGCGCCATCCGACACAGTAAAATACCTTGCCAATTATTATCAATATTTTATGTTGTCGAGTGGTTGAGCGGACCTTCATTATTCAGTCAATTCAAGAGGAAAAGACCAGGCTGTGCTTACTGGTAGAGTGAAGGTATCAGCTAAAAGACGTCTACAATGAATGCCTACGCAATGAGTGAAAAAAATTAACACTCACTGCTGTAAAAGTTTTACGTTGACCCTGCCCCAGTATGAAAAGTTCATTTTCGGGCAGTTAAACCGTGTATTGACGTTTACACAACTCACATTTTCACCCAACGTGCTGGCCACATTGTCCCGTCTAAAACCGCAGCGGGACAAGAGGTACGCGCCAATTTTATTTGACTATTAACACTGGGCAACTAGCTTTATTGGCTATCGTTTCTGCAACGTTAACATTCAAAAAATGAGAAAGTCCGGTTCTTCCATGACTGGCAATTACCACCATGCCTATATCACCGCTATTAGTCTCATCTAAAATCTCATTAATGGCATCACCATGTCGAATAACCGTTTCAATCTTTAAATCAGTATTCAACTGACCTAATAGCTCGTGCATTTTACTCGCCGCAGCGTCTTCCATATTTTTAGCTAACTCTTGGGGAGTTATCGCAAGGATCATATAATTCTCATTATCTGAAGGCTGATCAACAATGTGTAAAATACGAATGCCTACTTGATATAAATTCGCCATTTCAATGGCATATTGCAAAGCATGTGATGCAGTATCAGAAAAATCCGTAGGCCATAAAATATTACCTGTTCGCATATTATTCTCCTTCACAATCTAAAGTCATATTTTTCAATGATATTACCAACTCCATAAGAATGGACTCGGCTCCATCTCAGCAAGTTAAGTGTAGTGAGTATTAAAAGGTTATCTATTGATTACGATCAATAAATAACAATAAGGCACTAAAAGTAACAATACCTCATCAATTTATGCTTATTGATTAGGCTGTGATTGCGGGGTTTATTACTCTGGTTGTCGTTGTTGTTTCTTTTATAAGATAATCAATATTTGGAATAATTAGGGCTGACAGCCAGTTTTTCGCTCACAGTTGAACTTCACAAAAGTGCCAATAACAGCCATTAGTTAGTCTGATAGTAAAAACTGCTATCTGAAACTTTTTGAACAATATCGAATTCCAAACCTATGTGGCTATAATCACCAGAAGTTGGAATAGTTGATTTATGGTTAATTACGATTCCCCAATGGTTATCGCTTATACCTCCAAAGATTATGTTGAGACTCTCTTCGTTTACTCTCGTGATTGCAGCAACATTATACTTAGCCATCACCTCTCTCAGAGCCTTAGTAACTTCAGATAATGCCAACATTTTGGGAGCTTCTTCAGGCTTGGATAGCTTATAGTCACCTGACGGGATAAATCCTGCTTGTTTGGATGGGTAGTAGGTAATAAGCTGCGTTGGACTATAAAACGTGTTATTTATGCGAAAAACATGTGGTGCCGTTTGCTGGACAATATAAAGATTTGTATTTTGTCTCAACATTTCAACTTCACTCTTTGAATCCACTAAAAACTGCTTTATCAGCTCAATTCGTTCTTTTTTACATTTTTGCTCCTTGCATATTGAGATGCTTGGCAAATTAGAAAGTTGCTTCTTATTAATATTCAGGAACCTACTTCCTAATACCCCAAAATTAAAATTTGCAAAGGCTTGCTTGTCATTATTATTGACGAAATTCGTTGGGCGAACATCCAACAGGCTAAATGGAAAGAATGAAGGAAGGTATGCTAGCTGTTTATCCGTCTGAGGAAGCATCTTGTCCGCATGTTTAAGCAGCTCTCTGTACTCGCTATCAATGTCTTCGTTGAAATAGGATGGCATATTTCCATAAGCAGGCGTCGTAATGATTAAACTGCAACACAATAAAAAAGTTCTCATCATTTGTTATTTCAAATCCCTATAAAATAAAGAGTCATTATAATGGTACAGCATAATATTATTTAACAATGAAGATTAGCTCAATGTCCGTAATTCGCTCTTTCTCGAAGTTCGGCTTAGTGCCAGAAGCGGACGATTGTGAAAGCTGAGCAAAATCAACTAATCCAATTCTAAGACCAGTAGTTTCATGATTTATAATATCGCTATTATGAACGGAAGATATTACTTAGACCCCTCCAGATTTAGTACCCAAATGGCAAGACCAAGTATTTGGACCATGGTGCAGAGCTGGTACAAACTTGCAAAATGCGCCAACTGTTTTTTGCTGTGAATTTTTATATATCAATTTCGTTGCTGTTTCGCCTTCAAACTCAACGATAAGTTTTTCATCTAGAAAAATAAATAGCGGTAATGGTATACCAAGGCCAATAAAAAAACCATTAACGCTTTCGTCTTTGGCTTTGTAATACCAAACTTCTTCCTTTTGGTCAGATTTTACTTTTAAAGGTTCACCAAATTGCTTTTTTACTTCTGATTTAGTTAAAGAAACACTCACCTCCTCATCATAAGAGTACACAACACCTGCACCTATGCATCCTGAGATAGATATAACAAAAATAACAGTGAAAAAAATTCGTAGAAGAGCCATTCATCAATCCTTTATTAGCTAAAAATTTCCATTATAAAATGGTCGTTATTCAATAATTACATATATTAAACTGAGTTGTACCTTTTAATTTTAAAAGCCAGTGATGATTTATGTTCGTCGTTGGTTTCAATTGTCCCTATAAAATAAGAATATCATTTTTACCAAATGATAGAGTTTCAATGACGGGTCTCGCATTTTGGATGATGCTACGAATTTTTCAGCGTCCGGTTGTCGCTCTAAACCGACTAATGAATACATGCAATTTGCAGATACTCAATACTTTAAAAACCTTTGCTATATTACGAAGCTGAAGGGTAACTCCAACTGCACACTATTTTTGCGATTATTGGAGATTGTTATTCTGTTTTTAAAGCCACACCTTTTGATTGGGTAAATATTACTAGCGAAAATACTATTTCGGTTATCCCGCCAATAAAGGCGCCGATTACAAAATTGGCATTTAATACAATACACAACATGCCAGAAAACATAAGCGAAGCACCTAAAATCCAGTACACTTTCATGCCATATAAAGTGTTGAAAACTAAATAGCGAACACCAATTATCATCAGCATTATTGAATAAAACCATTCAGCTTGAAGTTTTGCTACATAAAACGCTAAAAACAAACCAACAAATAAAATAATAGTGCTTTCTAAGGCCAATTTACCTAATGGGTTTTTAGGGTCATGATTGCCAGAGCGTTTAAGCGCTTTTGAAAGTAGCATGGCTAAAGGATGTATAAACATACCACCAAAAAACAAAGTAAGCATACTCGATTGATTTGAATGCAGTAATGCGACAAAGCCAGCTATACACCAAACCAAGCCAGACACTAATACACCGGTTCCACCACCGAAGTATGCGAGGTTCATATTTTGTTGCGCATCTTCAAACTTCATAAAAACCCTTAATTTTAGAAATATCCCTAATTTAATATTATCGCATCGTTATTAGTTACAAATCGTTACTCGAATACACACTTAAAATAGGGAATTTATAATCGGCAAACGATACAGTTACCGATTGTGTTTCGTTACCTTTAAAACCAAGTTTAAATTCCATTGGCATGAATCGGCTGCCGTCGGCAAAAAGTGCAAGTATGTGTTCCTCGCCTAATTCGCGATTGCCCGACGATAAGTTAGTTAATGTTATAACAGCCCAGCGTTCGCCCTCTTCATTGCTCATTAATACATAATTAGTGATTTTAAAATCCCCTTTTTTAGGGGTTATGTTGCTATCGTTTGCAAACGATAAGTTCATGCTATTTGATACTGCACGGTCAACATTTAGCGCTTTGATAGAGTCGGCTTGGGTTGCCCACGAAAGCACCAATAAAATGATCACTAAGGCTTTATTCACTGCTAGTTCCTTTTTATTACCTAGTAAATTACCTAATAAATCACCTAGTAAATTACGTAACAAATTACACAACAATAACTGTTTAAATTATATTCGCATTCCATACCCATTGTGTAAACAAACAATCCTCGTAATTTTATCCAGCGCTCAATTTACCCCGCACTCTAGCTGTGCCACTGCAGACTAAGCGTTCATTCAGTGTGCTTGCGCTACTTTAGGTAATAACAAGCGATAAGAGTAAATAATTCAAAGCTAGCTTAAAGTAAAAACGCAATTAAACAGGAGTATAAACGTATGGCAAGCACACATAAAAACTCAACAATAGATTTATCTGATCCCAGTAACAGCATTCAAGTAAGAGGGGCGCGCGTTCACAACTTAAAAAATGTAGACGTTGATTTACCTCGTAACGCATTGGTTGTTTTTACCGGAATATCGGGCTCTGGAAAATCGTCGCTTGCGTTTGGAACGCTGTTTGCTGAGTCGCAGCACCGTTACCTTGATTCGGTATCGCCATACGCCCGAAGGTTGATAGATCAAGTTGATGAGCCAGATGTTGACTCTATTGAAGGGCTACCCCCTGCCGTTGCTTTGCAGCAGCAACGAGGGGCACCGTCGGTTCGCTCATCAGTTGGTAGCATAACAACTATTTCTAACGCGCTACGCATGCTTTACTCTCGTGCTGGCGATTACCCAGCTGGGCAGAGTATTTTGTATGCCGATGCATTTTCGCCAAATACGCCACAAGGTGCGTGCCCAGAATGCTCAGGGATCGGTCGAGTGTTTGAAGTAACCGAAAAGCTACTTGTGCCAGACGATACAAAAACTATTCGCCAGCGCGCTATAGCCGCGTGGCCACCAGCATGGCAAGGTAAAAATTTAAGCCGAATTCTTACTTCCCTTGGTTATGACATAGACACGCCTTGGAACAAACTTTCTAAGAAAGCACGCGATTGGATTTTATTTACCGACGAAACACCTACTGTGCCTGTATATCCAGATTACACCTATGAGCAAACACAAAATGCGATAAAAAATAGCGAAGATCCAAGCTACATGGGAACTTTTTCAAGCGCTAAACGCTTTGTTTTACAGTCTTTTGCTACTACCCAAAGCCCGCGTACAAAAAAGCGCGTATCGCAGTTTATGCAAATATCGCAGTGCCCTTCTTGCCAAGGTAAAAAATTAAAACAAGCATCGTTAAGTGTTAAATTTGCAGGGCTCGATATTGGCGAGCTATCTCAACTTACATTAAACAAGCTTGCTAAAAAACTAAGTAACGCCGCCAATACCAAAGTAAATAAAAATACAAAAAACCCAGAGCAAGCCATTGTTACACAGCGCATTGCCAGCGATATACTCACCCGTATTGAAGCACTAACCATGCTTGGTTTAGGGTACTTGTCGCTTGAGCGTACAACGCCAACGCTCTCACCCGGAGAGCTACAACGGTTGCGACTTGCCACACAAATTCGCTCTAAATTATTTGGGGTAGTTTACGTGTTAGATGAACCTTCAGCGGGTTTACACCCTGCAGACACACAAGCACTTTTAAAAGCGCTTGATGAGCTAATAGCGGCTGGCAATTCTGTATTTGTTGTTGAACACGACATTAGCGTTGTTAAACATGCTGATTGGATTGTTGATGTAGGCCCTGATGCAGGTGTGCATGGTGGCGAGATTATTTACAGCGGCCCTGTTGAAGGGTTAAAAAAAATAAAAAACTCGCACACCGGTCGTCACCTTTTTGCTAAAAATACTACTCAAGAGTCTACTCAAAACAGCGCACAAAAAAAGGATCAAAGGCGGCCTAATGCATGGTTAAAATTGGCTGATATTGAGCGTAATAATCTTAAAAAGCTCAATGCAGAATTTCCACTGGGTGTTATGACAACCGTTACTGGGGTTTCGGGCTCTGGTAAATCAAGCCTAGTAAGCCAAGCCTTAGTAGAGCTTGTTTACGAAGCACTTGGGCAAAAAGTAATAACACAAGTGCCAACCGACGAAGCCGACCTACTCGAACAAGAGCTGCAAACACACACCAGCGGACAAATTATTGAAGGTATAAATAATATAAGCCGCCTGATTACCGTCAATCAAAAAGCGATTGGCCGTACCCCTCGTTCAAATTTAGCTACCTATACGGGTTTGTTTGATCATGTGCGTAAACTATTTGCTTCAACACAAAAAGCAAAAGAACGCCGTTATGATGCTGGTCGCTTTTCATTTAATGTTGCTAAGGGTCGCTGTAAAAACTGTGAAGGCGTTGGCTTTGTAAGTATAGAACTACTGTTTTTACCTAGCGTTTATTCACCTTGCCAAGTATGTCATGGTAAACGTTATAACGAGCAAACACTTGAGGTTACATATCGTGATAAAAACATAAGCGATATCCTCAATTTAACGGTTGAATCGGCGTATACCTTTTTTGAAAATGAACCTGCGATACTGCGAGCACTCGATGCACTTATGCAAGTAGGTCTTGGGTATTTGCGTTTAGGACAACCTGCAACTGAGCTTTCTGGCGGTGAAGCCCAGCGTATTAAATTAGCAACCGAGCTGCAACGTGCGCAGCGCGGTAATACACTTTATGTTCTTGATGAGCCAACTACAGGCCTGCACCCATCGGATGTATCAATGCTGATGTCGCAGTTAAATAAATTAGTAGATGCTGGCAATACCGTCATTATGGTTGAACACGATATGCAAGTAGCCCGTAATAGTGACTGGGTAATTGATGTAGGCCCTGGTGCTGGTGAAGAAGGCGGCTTAATTGTAGCGCAAGGTTCACCCGAAAAAGTGGCAAGCGCAAAGGCGAGTAAAACCGCACCCTTTTTACTGCAATAGTTAAAGGATGACGCTTTTAGTTGTATAAAAGCGTCATCTATATATGGTAGTTAACGCTGAAAATAACGGCTTGAGATAGATTAATTATCCAAAGTTCAGGTTTACTAATACATCCTGTTTTTATGTTGGTAACCAATCAGAAATAGCCTTACCTATTTCGTGCGGTGAATCTTCTTGAATATAATGAATACCGCTTACGCTTATCTCAGTTAGGTTTGGCCATGTGCGCACAAAGTCTCTTGCGTAACCAACTAAAAAAGCACCCGGTTCAGCATTAATAAATAGCTTTGGGATATTGTGAGAGTTAGCTAAATAGCTCGCATAGCTTTTAACTAAAGCCACGGTATCAGCAGGCTCTCCAGCAATGGGCAGTTGCCGAGGCCCTGCTAAAATTGCACGGCGATCTTCTCCTGCATTTATAAAGGGTCTGCGATACTCATCATGCTCTGCTTGCGTTAATTTGCGTGCAATGGTCGCTGGTAATATTGTTTCAATAAAAAAGTTGTCATTAAGCACCATTTTTTCCCCCTCAGCTGAGCGCATAGTGCCAATGGGTCCGTGCAAATCTTTAGGAAAATCGTCCCATGTTGGAAAGTCAGTAACAATTGCTTCCATAAACGCAATTGCTTTTACTGCATCACGATGTGTATTAGCCCAGTTAAAACCAACGCCTGAACCCCAATCGTGCAGCACCAAGGTAACGTTATTATTTACACCCAACGCTTCTAAAAGTGCAAATGTGTATTTGCTGTTTTCAGCAAGTGAGTAGCTGCCCTCATGGGTGTTATCTAACTTTTGCGAATCTCCTAATCCAATCATATCGATAGCAATTAAACGCCCTTTTCCTTGCAAATAGGGCATAACGTTTCGCCAAAGGAAGCTAGATGTAGGGTTACCATGTAAAAATACAATAGGATCACCTTCGCCTTCGTCTATGTAGGCCATATTTTTATCTAATACAGTTTTAAACTTTTTTGCATAACGTAATGTTTCTGAATCATTTTTCATTTAATTATATCGCTCTATTTAACTGATGAGCTGGCGGTAAATCCTCGCTCATGTAATTTGTGTAATATTCGAAGTAGATTAACTAATTCCGAGTTAATATACATGACTGAGTCACACAATAAATGAGCGCGCTTAATTTGTCACTATATTTATATGATCGAATCACATATAATTAAATTTATGAAAAATGAAAAATATATATCAAATTTAATCGGCACGTTTGCTACTTCTGTTTCTAATGACATTGAAAAGCAGATTGCCGAATTAGGCGGGCGAAGCCTAAGCCACGAAGCGGCACTGGTCACTATTTACAATCATCCGAATGAAACCATTGATGTACTAAGCAAGGTTTTAGGCTTAACGCATTCTGGTGCAGTTAGATTAATAAATACACTTGAAAAAGAAGAACTTGTAGAAAGGCGAAAGTCAGTAAAAGATGCCCGCTCTGTTGTTTTATGCGTAACGGATAAAGGAAATAAAAGGGTTGAACTAGTACTAGGCAGCAGAGAAACAGCCACCTCTAAAATACTAAACAACTTTAATGATAAACAAAAAAAAAGCTTTTTAAGTTTGATAGAAATAGCACTTGGCAGCCTAACAACCGAGCAGGTAGAAGCACGTAAAATATGCAAATTATGTAACGAAGGTGTATGCCGTAAACAAGGCTGTCCGGTAGAAAACTCAATTAAGTAGCTAATTACTTCATGCATCTGCCCACTATAAACGTATTAAATTATTTGCTTTAATACGTTAGCGCTCAAAGTGTTAGCTCTTTAAAAAGCGTTCTATTTTAGGTTTTACCGTAACAGACATTATCAGCATTATAGTTAAACCTATTGGTAATGCGGCTAATAGCCCTTCAGCCCATCCAGTTACAAATACACGCATATCTGCATAGCCAATATTGTTAGTAGCGGTAACAAACGCCATCACCGATTCCATTATCAACGCCATAAAAACACTAATAACTAAGTTACGTTTTAGCTCGCTACTAGGGCGTGTTTATCTTTGTGGATTGAAATTTGTTCAATCTAGGGGCGATTAAATCACGGCGCGAGGTTTGTAACCTAGTGGGCTAAGTAAAAACCGAGCAACAAAGAGTTAATCGTCCCTAGAAAGAACCCAAAGGGCAGCGCATGTTTGGTATTTATGCTGCGTTATCGCCTATT
>NZ_AUTN01000053.1:0-5795 GCF_000497955.1 Pseudoalteromonas sp. TAE56 | reverse complement strand
TTCCCCCTTAGCTCAGTTGGTTAGAGCGACGGACTGTTAATCCGCAGGTCCCCCGTTCGAGTCGGGGAGGGGGAGCCAAGTTTTTCAACCATAAACGATTCCCCCTTAGCTCAGTTGGTTAGAGCGACGGACTGTTAATCCGCAGGTCCCCCGTTCGAGTCGGGGAGGGGGAGCCAAGTTTATGTTTATGATGTAGTTCCCCCTTAGCTCAGTTGGTTAGAGCGACGGACTGTTAATCCGCAGGTCCCCCGTTCGAGTCGGGGAGGGGGAGCCAAATCATCATAATAATATCACTACTTTAGTTCCCCCTTAGCTCAGTTGGTTAGAGCGACGGACTGTTAATCCGCAGGTCCCCCGTTCGAGTCGGGGAGGGGGAGCCAATTCTAAGAATTTCATAGACATCTCAAGCTAATTCCACTACTCTTCCTTATATAACTAAAGCATTAGTTTACTCTTTGATGCGCTGTACTTAGTTTATTAATCAAGGACTTGATTCCTTCCCTTTTGAACTATTAAAAGACTGAAAACATGGCTGGATTTAAAAAACTTATTTTTATACAAATTATCACTTGGTTATTGTGTGTTGCAGCAGGAAGCTACTTCATATCTATAAGCTTTGATACTGCAGTAAGTGATGCACAAAAAAATGCGCAAACAACTGTTACTAAGTATATTAATGACCTTTCTTTAGACGATATTTCTGCTAAAAATTTAAAACAATCAATTGCAGATGGTAAAACGTTTTCAAGCTTTACGCTAAGAGATTACCAAGGGGCTGAAATATTTAGCATTAACCCCCCTACTCAATTACCAATGTTTGCTGAATTTGTACTCTCTAACTTTAATTCTGTACGCCCTCAATTTGCTGTAAATGATGCCTCAGATATAAAAGTTGAGTTTGTACTTAACATTGAACATTTAGCGTCGCAACTTCAAACGTCCCTCTTTATCGTTATTTTGATTTCTGCGATTTTAGTTATTATTCCAATAATTTTAATGCAATCAATTTTCTATCAGCTAAATAAAAACATAAGTACAACAGTTGCTGACATTATCGATATTTATATTAATCAAAACCAAGTTGATAATGATTTAGAAACAGCGTTAGATGGCACTCGATTGAAAAAAATGGGGAAAGACTTAGTACCTAGTTTTAATCGATTATCTCATTTTTTAAAAAACAAAAACGAAGACATACAAAGCGCTGCTATGACTATTAAGCATGAAGCGTACAAAGATGTAATTACCTCGCTTGGTAATCGTAATATGTTTGTTGAGTACTACGAAAAAAATATTGAAAACACTGAGCAAAGTACATTTGGCTCTTTAGCTATGGTACGTTGTAGCGAACTACAAGCTATAAACCAAACCCGTGGTTATCAAAAAGGTGATGAGTACGTTAAAGGCGTTGCCGATATTATTAAGCACATAAGCGGCACTTACACTGGTAGCCAAGTATTTAGATTAAACAGCTCTGACTTTGCTGTAGTACTGCCTCACATTCCATTAAAAGAAGCTGAACGTTTTGGTGAAAATCTACAATCGCGTTTTACTCAGTATCAACAAAACCAAGAGCTAAGCTCGGTAGCTAATACAGGTATTGTAGGTTACGAAAAAGGTAAGCCGTTAGGCGAATTGCTTTCTGTTGTTGATAACGCGATGAGTATGGCGCAATCAAAACAAGTAAACGCATGGCACGTGCAACGAGAAACCGATTTAGTTAATAACGTAAGTGCAGGTTTTGGTAATCAAAACTGGCGTAAGATTATTAAGGAAGTTATTGAATCTAAGCGTGTACATTTAGTTATGCAGAATATTATGCCACTTGGTAAAAGTATTAAAGCCTACGCTGAAGTACAAGTTCGATTTAAAACAGAAGACAATCAAGTACTGCCTACCGCTTCTTTTTTAGCAATGGCTGAAAAGCTTGATATGGCAATAGAAATTGATCGCCTGATAATCGACTCTTCTCTTGAAAAGGTTAAAAGCCGTAACTTATCCGAAAAGTTTTTTGGTTTAAATGTAACAGCCTCTAGTGCACACAACGATCAGTTTGTAATTTGGCTAGAACGCCGATTATTAAAAGATACGCATATTGCATCTAAACTAGTATTTGAAGTAAGCGAGTTTGGTTTACAGCAAAACATAAAGGCTAGTAAGCGCTTTATCGACATGGTGCACAGAGTTGGCGCACGCGTTACTGTTGAACGTTTTGGTGTTGGCTTGACTTCATTTAAGTTTTTCCGCGATTTAAAACCTGACTTTATTAAAATGGACGCAAGTTATACTCGCGGCCTAGAAGACGATAAAAACAATCAGTACTTTATGCGCTTAATGGTCGATTTAGCCCACCGTATTGGTGTTAGCGTATTTGCTGAGGGCGTTGAGAGCCAAGAAGAGAAACATATAATAGAAACTTTGTGTTTAGATGGCGTTCAAGGTTATTACATAGAAAAACCTAAAGATATTTAATTAGTTTTTAATTAATAAAAAAAGAGCATTCGTTGCTCTTTTTTTGTTTCTGCTATTTGAGTAATTCCTTACATCAAAATCACATTAATTTTACAGCCTTGTGATCAATATGTTTGTCCTTGCGTTTATTTAACTGATAACGACTCGCAAATGTTGTTTATCGGGGCAGAAAAAAGGATAATACGCAGGACTTTAATAGCGTGAGGCACACATGACAGAATATGTCTTGTTATTGATTGGGACCGTTCTGGTTAATAACTTTGTATTAGTACAATTTTTAGGCTTATGTCCGTTTATGGGCGTATCAGGTAAGCTTGATACAGCGATTGGTATGTCTTTGGCAACCACGTTTGTGCTTACCCTTGCCTCTGTAACTAGCTATTTAGTTAACCAATATATTTTAATCCCTCTGGATATCGAATTTTTACGTACCATGAGCTTTATTTTGGTAATTGCCGTTGTAGTGCAATTTACCGAAATGGTTGTACGTAAAACAAGCCCTACTCTATATCGTTTACTAGGCATATTTTTACCGCTGATCACCACTAACTGTGCGGTATTAGGTGTAGCTCTATTAAATATCAAAGAAGATCATTCATTTTTACAATCTGCAGTGTATGGTTTTGGTGCTGCGGTTGGTTTTTCTTTAGTGCTTGTATTGTTTGCAGCACTACGAGAACGCTTAGCAGCAGCTGACGTTCCTACGCCTTTTAAAGGCGCCTCCATTGCAATGATCACCGCAGGCTTAATGTCGATGGCGTTTATGGGTTTTACTGGATTAGTGAAGTTTTAATATGACCTTGTTTTATGCCTTGATAGCGATTGGCTCGCTAGCACTCGTTTTTGGACTTATTTTAGGATTTGCAGCAATTCGCTTTCGCGTTGAAGGTAACCCTATTGTTGAGCAAATTGATACTATTTTGCCGCAAACTCAATGCGGACAATGTGGCTACCCGGGTTGTCGCCCTTACGCCGAAGCCATAGCCAATGGCGATGAAATAAATAAATGCCCACCGGGCGGCGAATCAACCATGAAAAAGCTTGCCGGCTTAATGGGTGTTGATGAAAAACCACTTGCCGGTGGCGAGCAAGCAGAACCTATAAAAACAGTGGCTTATATTCGCGAAGATGAATGTATTGGCTGTACCAAATGTATTCAAGCTTGCCCGGTTGACGCCATTTTGGGCGCAACTCGTCAAATGCACACTGTATTAATTGATGAATGTACTGGCTGTGATTTATGTGTTGAGCCTTGCCCTGTAGATTGCATTGATATGCTACCTGTAGCCGAAACTAAACAAAACTGGAAATGGCAGCTAGATGCTATTCCTGTTACACAAATAGATTAGAGGTTTGAGTGGACAAGTTACTTGAACAAATAAAAAAAGGCACCGTGTGGGCATTTCCTGGCGGCATACACCCACCACAACAAAAATCACTCTCTAATAGTGCGAGTATCACTCGCCTACCTTTGCCCGACAAACTCATTGTTGCGCTTAAGCAACACATAGGCGCAAACGGTAAGTTACTTGTAGAAAAAGGCCAACACGTCTTAAAAGGCCAACCACTTACAGCGCCTGCTGCTAACTGGTCGGTACCTGTGCATGCGCCAAGCTCTGGTGTGGTTACTGATATTGCACCTATGCCATCAGCACATCCATCGGCCCTACCTGAACTAAGTGTTATTATTGAACCAGACGGCAAAGACGAATGGGTAGCTCTAAATAAAAATAAAAATCCTGCTGAGCTTAGTCATGATGAGCTGATAAATATTATTCACCAAGCCGGTATTAGCGGTATGGGTGGTGCTGGTTTTCCTACTTATGTAAAAGCAGATACCAAGCAACCTATCGAATTTTTGATTGTAAATGCTGTTGAGTGCGAACCTTATATTACTGCCGATGACGTTTTAATGCGCGAACACGCTAAAGAAGTTATCCAAGGCATTGAAATAATGCAGCAGCTTTTAAACCCAACACTGTGCATTGTGGGTATAGAAGATAACAAGCCTGAAGCTATTGCAGCAATGAAGCAAGCAGCTGAGCATAACTCAAAAATAATTATTCAAACGGTGCCAACTATTTACCCATCTGGCGGTGAAAAGCAATTAATTAAATTACTTACTAACCGTGAAGTTCCTAGTATTGGTATTCCTGCCGATATTGGTATTTTAGTGCATAACACCGGGACTTTGTTTGCCGTACAACAAGCCGTTTATGAAGGTAAACCACTCATTGAACGTATAGTTACGGTAACAGGTAACACTATTCATAAGCCTGGAAATGTATGGGCACTACTTGGCACTGAAATAAAGCATTTACTTGATTGCCAAGGTTTCTCGCCTGTACCGCAGCAAAGTGTTGTAATGGGCGGCCCAATGATGGGCTTTACGCTACCCACAGTGCGTATTGGCATAGTTAAAACAACCAACTGTATTTTAGCGCCTGATCATAAAGAGCTAGCGGAGCCCGGCCCTGAAAAAGCCTGTATACGTTGTAGCGCCTGTGCCGATGCCTGCCCTGCTTCTTTACTGCCACAGCAATTGCAGTGGTTTGCTAAATCAAAAGAGTACGACAAACTACAAGAGCATAATTTATTTGACTGTATTGAGTGTGGTGCTTGTGCATATGTGTGTCCAAGCGAAATCCCTCTTGTACAGTACTACCGTATAGCCAAAGTTGAAATTAAAGAACAACAAGCTGACAAAATTAAAGCCGACAGAGCAAAAGAGCGTTTTGATGCACGAAAAGAGCGTTTAGATCGCGAGCAAGAAGAACGTCAAAACCGCCACAAACGTAAACCTGCCGCTAAATCTGCTGACGAAAAGCAAAAAGTAGCAGAGGCACTAGCCCGCGTTAAAAATAAATCAGATAACGGCGATGAAAAATCAGCTGTTGCAGCCGCTATTGCACGCGCTAAAGCTAAAAAGCTAGGCGACCAATCTGCTGAATTAGAACCTGACAACAGCGAAGTAGCAAAAGAGCGCGCACTACGTAAAGAACAAGCGCGTAAATATAAAGAGCAAAAATCTCAAACAGATGAATCCGCCGAGACTGCACCCGTTGATGATAAAAAATCAGCAGTCGCTGCAGCCATTGCCCGCGCTAAAGCTAAAAAAGCAGCACAAGCATTAGATAACGCTGAACAAACAACAAGTGAAGAGCCACAAAACGATGCCCCTGTTGATGATAAAAAATCAGCGGTAGCTGCGGCCATTGCTCGTGCTAAAGCCAAAAAAGCGGCTAAAGCATTAGAAGACGCTAAGCAATCCGTGAGTGAAGCGCCACAAAGCGTGGCACCTGTTGATGACAAAAAAGCAGCGG
>NZ_AUTN01000052.1:0-2190 GCF_000497955.1 Pseudoalteromonas sp. TAE56 | reverse complement strand
CTAACAACACGCCCTGAGGTGGACGACTAGTAAAATTTAGCTATTAACTGCAAATTTTAAAAGTGGTGAGCCTCTGCGTTTTAAGGCCGCTAAATACGTCGATTCATCGTAGGGTGTATTCGTTTTCCAACACCTAAATACAATCCTTATCCATTTAAATGCCAGTGATCTAATTATGCTGTTATGCGGCTTACCCTTGGCTTTTTGTTGCTCATAATACGCTTTAGCCCAAAACGAATAACGAATAGAAAAGCCTGCCCATTCTACAAATGTTTGCCTTAAAAAAGTGGGGCAACTATAACGCCAATGAGTCCACATTTTTTGACCACTGCGCTCAATAACAGGCGCTATACCCGCGTACTTTTGAAGTTCTGCAGCATCATTATAACGCGCACGATTACTCCCAAAAGGAACAAGTAAACGTGGGGCGAGTTGTGGACCTGCACCGGGTAAGCTATCAAATATCTTTTTATCTTGCTGGGCTTTATAAGCCGATTTTATTGCTTTATCGAGCTTTTCAATACCTTTTAATAACACTTTAAATTGCGTAATAAGCACTTCAACGAGCATTTGATTAGGCACAATGACGCCTTCATCCAGAGTTAATGGCATTGAATTTTTAATACTGTCTAATCGTGCATTATTGACCGTGGAATAGTGTGAGTTATGACTCTCAAAAAAGTCGAGTAAAGTCTGTTTTCTTGCTTTTTTAACCGCTGTGAGTGACGGCCATTTCTGAATGAAGTCGCAGAATATATACGTGTCCTTTTCTTTAAACCATTCAAGTGCCTGCGGGTAATAATTTTTTAATGTCGCTGTTATTTTATTGGATAAATCGACACTGTCTTGCACTAAACTTCGGCGATATTCAACAAGCTGAGACAGCGTTCGCATAGCTGCTGACTCAGGCTCAATGACAGACAGCTTATCCATGTGTAACGTGAGAATTTCAACTTGTACAAAGGCATCTGATGGGTCATCTTTTGCGCCACTGGGCGTAAAAGCCTGGCGGTATTTAGCAACAGCACAAGGATTCACGGTAAATAAAGTAAGGTGGTCGTATTTAGCTAATGCATAAATAAGCGGATGAAATAACAGTGACACCCATCCTAAATTTTGCTCTTTTTAAAATTAAGGACTACGTTTTATCTAGTCTAAAAAACAAGCAGGGTGTCTTATGGCTATCGCAAGAAAGCGTCAAGTAAGTTTGGTTGATACAAAATACTACCATTGTATTTCACGCTGTGTTCGTCGGGAAATAACTGTGACACCCATCCTTAATTTTGCTCTTTTTAAAATTAAGGACTACGTTTTGTTTAGTCTAAAAAATAAGCAGGGTGTATTATGGCTATCGCAAGAAAGCGTCAAGTAAGTTTGGTTGATACAAAATACTACCATTGTATTTCACGCTGTGTTCGTCGTGCATTTTTATGTGGGGAAGATCGTTTTACTGGTCAATCTTATGAGCATCGACGAGGGTGGGTTGAAGATAAGCTGCTTGAATTAGCTAAAGTATTTTGTATTGATGTATGTGCTTATGCCGTAATGAGTAATCACACCCATTTAGTACTGTATGTAGATGATAAGAAAGCAAACAGGCTGAATGATAAAGCGATTGTTATTCGCTGGCATAAACTGTGTAAAGGCACAGTGTTAACGCAAAAATATGTACAAGATGAAAAGCTAAGTAAAGTTGAACTCATCTTTTTCAACCAAACGGTTAAACAATACCGCGAACGTCTAGCAAGTATTAGCTGGTTTATGCGGTTGTTAAATGAAGACATTGCGCGCAGAGCAAATAAAGAAGATAACTGCACAGGACGATTCTGGGAGGGTAGATTCAAATCGCAAGCATTACTAGATGAAGCAGCACTTGCAGCGTGTCTGGCCTATGTCGATTTAAATCCCATTAGGGCTAAAATGGCTAACACACCAGAAGAGTCAGACCATACCAGTGTACAAAATCGCTTAACATGCGCGGCAGAAGGTAAACAACCTAAGCAGTTACTACGTTTTGCAGGCATGCCACGTCAGATTATGCCTAAAGGGCTGCCGTTTGAGCTTAAATCGTACCTTGAACTCGTTGAGCTAACAGGGCGAATAATACGAGAGGATAAGCGCGGGCATATTGATAATATGAACCTTCCTTTACTAGAAAGGCTTAATATATCCCCAGATAACTGGCTAAAA
>NZ_AUTN01000051.1:0-40138 GCF_000497955.1 Pseudoalteromonas sp. TAE56 | reverse complement strand
AATCAAACCTATAACGAAGCTGCCATTGCGCTTGGATTAAGCCCGTTTAAACGCTTTGTGCATTTAATTATTCCGCTTTTAAAACCCAGTATTGGTAGCGCATTTGCTTTAGGCTTTGCGCACACATTGGGTGAGTTTGGTTTGGTATTAATGATTGGCGGTAATATTCAGGGGCAAACACAGGTGGTGTCTATTGCGCTTTATGACCATGTTGAATCGTTAAATTATACGGCGGCGCATCAGCTTTCACTTATTTTATTGGCGATTTCGTTTGCCTGTTTAGTGCTGTTATTTAAGTTTAATAAAAGCATTGTTGGGGTTAAGCAATAACATGATTAAGTTAAGCCTTTTTAAAGCACTCAATAATTTTGATTTAGATATAAACCTTAAGCTTGAGTCGTTTAATGTACTCGGTGTTTACGGGCCTTCTGGCTCGGGTAAGTCAACATTACTGCGTTGTATTAGTGGTTTAGAGCCTGCAAAAAGTGTTTATATAAACAATCAACCAGTGCATGAGCTGCCAAGTGATAAACGCGGTATAACGCTTCAGTTGCAATCGTGCCCGTTGTTTCCTCATTTAGATGTGGCAGGTAATTTAGCGTTTACACAAAAACACTGCGGGAATAAGCAAACAAGCTTAACGCTAGAATACGTTGTTAAAACACTTGAATTACAAGACTTACTAAACCGTGATGTACAAAGCTTATCGGGCGGCGAACGCCAACGTGTAGTATTTGCACGCACTTTGCTTGCTGGTCAAAAATTTATAATGCTTGATGAGCCTTTTAGCGCGCTTGATTGGTCATTGCGTTTTAAAACACTCACTAAACTTAGCGAGATTGCTGTTAAGTTTAATATTAAATTTATAATAGTAAGTCACTCATTAAAAGAGCTGCTATTTTGCTGCGATACCCTTATTCAGCTTGATAAAGGTAAGGTGATAAACCAAGGTGCAAGTGCACACGTTGCAAAAGCTATTTATGCAAACGATAGGCAAACACCGCTGAGCTTAATTAATTACGATGTTGTTAAATTTGATGAAGACTACGGGCTATATCAACTGCAATTACAGCAAAGTGAGCAGCCGCTTTTTGTGCTTCCTGCACTTGTAGATAGCAGTAACAAGCTAATTATAGAAAGTGAGCAAATGTCGCTTAGTGCGTTAAAGCCTGAGCAAACAACGCACAGTAATGTTTTAAAGACGGTATTAACTCAGGCTGAGCTTATTAACAACAAGTGGCAGTTAACGCTTAATGTAGATGGGCAAACTTTGTATTGCTTGGCTTCAAGACGAGTGTGGGACAAAAACAACTTTAAAGTGGGCGATGTGCTTTATACAACAATCAGTAATCTAGAATAACTAAATGCTGCACACCGCACATTGACTGTTTTTAGCTATTTTAAAACGATTAAACTCCATGCTTAAACCATCCACCAGCAATAAGTGTTTGTCTAAGCCACTTGGCAAACCAGCAAGCATTTTTAGTGCTTCAGTAGCCTGAATACTGCCTATTAGCCCCACAATAGGAGAGAGCACACCGGATTCAGAGCAGCTTTGTGTTTGTTCACTAAAAAATTGCGATAAACAACCATAACAGTGGCTGTTTCCATCCATAGTAAAACACGCGACTTGTCCTTCCATTCGTATTGCAGAGCCTGACACTAGCGGAACTTTAGCTTTAAAACAGGCGCTATTAAGTGCATTACGCGTTGCTAGGTTATCTGAGCAATCAATTACTATATCAATGTTATTAAATAGCTGCTCTGGAGAGGTATTTGCATCAAAAAATGCCTCAATAGTATTTATGTTTATTTCACTATTAAGCGCGTTAAGCTGTTTTTTAGCAGCACTGCATTTTGAGCTACCAATGTCGCTTTCTTTATACAGTATTTGCCTTTGCAGGTTGGTCACGTCTATTTCATCGTTATCAACTAAGGTAAGCGTGCCAACGCCAGATGCCGCTAAGTATTGACCTACCGCACAACCAAGCCCACCCACACCAATAATTAAAGCATGCGATTGCCATAGTCGCTCTTGTCCGTCTATATCAAGCTGCGGGAGCATAATGTGCCGTGAATAGCGCAGTTGCTGCTGGTAAGTGAGCGGTGTTTTTTGCATTTTCAAACTTCTCATACTTTTTTTGAACAATACCAAGTTGTTAAATCCAAGAGCAAGTAGTAACGCTTTTTATTTGCACTCTAACAACCCAGAGCCCTTCACTCATATAGTGCAACTATAACGTATAAAAACAACTGTTGCATGTAACCACATGAAATTTATAGTTTTTAATTAGTGGCTCAGTAATTGCTATATCGGGTTAACTTAAATTTAACAAAAATTGGGCTGCTACTCATATAAAAGGGTGGGGCATTAATAAAACAATAATACGTTTACGAGGAAAATAAACATGCAACCGAGTTCTGGGTTTAACCTAATATCGTTTAGCGGAAAAATGAAAGTATTACATCTG
Source organism: Pseudoalteromonas sp. TAE56 (assembly GCF_000497955.1). NCBI lineage: Bacteria > Pseudomonadati > Pseudomonadota > Gammaproteobacteria > Alteromonadales > Pseudoalteromonadaceae > Pseudoalteromonas > Pseudoalteromonas sp. TAE56. The sequence goes on along the minus strand of NZ_AUTN01000051.1, from coordinate 37,667 downwards.
AGTTGGATGGTCTTTTTTGTGTCATTTTTTGTATGGTTTAACCATGCTCCTTTATTAGGTGCCATAGCGGGTTCACTTGGTATTACCATGGCACAGGTTAAAACATTACTAATTTTAAATGTAGCGTTAACTATTCCAGCGCGTGTTGTGGTGGGTATGCTAACCGATAAATTTGGTCCCCGTATTGTTTACGCGGCACTACTTATTAGCTGTAGTATTCCATGTTTTATGTTTGCTATGGCAACTACATTTGAGCAAGCAGCAATAGCGCGTTTTGCTTTAGGCTTTATTGGTGCTGGCTTTGTTGTAGGCATTAGAATGGTGAGTGAATGGTTTCCTGCTAACGAGTTGGGTATAGCGGAAGGTATTTATGGCGGCTGGGGTAATTTTGGTTCAGCAGCTGCGGCTATGTTATTGCCAATTATTGCACTAATGTTTGGTGGCGAAGACGGTTGGCGTTATGCAGTAGGTTTAACCGGCGTATTAAGCGTTATATTTGGTGTTATTTGGTACTTAAATGTAACCGATACGCCAAAAGGCGGTACATACTTTAAGCCTAAAAAAGTAGGCGCAATGGAAGTTACCAGTAAAGGCGACTTTGTATTACTGCTTATTATGAAAATCCCTATGTACGGCGCATTAGCATTACTTACTTGGAAGCTTTCGCCAACCGGTGCTAACTTAATTTCGGCTAATTTTGTACTTGCTGTGTATGCTTTTTTAGTCCTACTTTATATTTACGAAGTGTATAAAACCTTTGACGTAAATGGTCATATTTTTAAAGAGCCTGTACCTGAGTCGCATCGTTATGAGTTTAAGCAAGTGGCTGTTTTAAATATTTTATATTTTACAACTTTTGGTTCTGAGCTTGCGGTTGTTTCTATGTTGCCGCTGTTTTTTATGGATGTGTTTGCGCTTGATATGGTGTATGCCGGTATTTTAGCCTCTGCTTATGCATTTATGAACTTAGCATCTCGCCCAGGTGGTGGTTGGATTTCAGATAAATTAGGTCGTCGTATAACACTTATCGTACTTACGATGGGTCTTGCTGTTGGTTATTTTGTAATGGGCTTGGTTGATGCATCGTGGCCTTTATGGCTTGNTGTTCGTTCTTTGTGCAAGCCGGTGAAGGCGCCGTATTTGCGGCAGTACCACTAATTAAGCGTCGTTTAACTGGTCAAATTGCAGGTATGACAGGGGCTTACGGTAATGTAGGTGCGGTAGTTTACTTAACGGCATTGTCACTTGTTGATTATCAAACTTTCTTTTTCATTATTGCCGGTAGTGCATTACTTGGCCTAGCTGCACTATTTTTTATGAAAGAACCAGATGGCCATATTACCGAAGTAAATGAAGACGGCACCGTTGAACTTATTTCAGTGACTTAAGGCATTATTGACTATGTTTGATGAAACACACCAAGCTAAAGCGTTAAAAAATGAACTCAACGTTTCATTTGGCGGGCACAGCGCTAAAGGGTTAAAAGCAGAAAACCAAGATGCGTTTGCTGCTCTTAATACCAAAGCGCAAGAAAAAGAGTCTAAAGGCGTCATTGCCTGCTTAGCCGATGGGTGTTCATCAGCAAAAAATGCTAAACAAGCGTCTCAACTTTCGGTTACTCATTTTATAAATGAGTATTTAAATACCCCCGAAAGTTGGGCTGTTAAAAAGTCAGTGTCGAAGGTGCTAGCAAGTTTAAATCAGTGGCTGTATTCGCAATCGGTTAATTACAATCACTTAGGTCAGCGCCAAGCTGATTGGATGACGACTTTTACAGCGCTTATTTTAAAGTCGGCAACGGGTTATATATTTCACTTAGGTGATACGCGTATCACCCGCCTACGCGGGACTAAAATAGAGGCGATAACACGGGATCACAAAGTAAACGACACGCTAACACGTGCGCTTGGAGCACAACTTCATCAAGAAATAGATGTTTACGAAGTTGACCTAAAAGCAAACGATATTTATATATTAACCTGCGATGGCGTACACGATGTGCTCCCAAGTAGTGATATAGCTAAATTAATTAATGAGCACACTAATTTAGAAAATGCAGCTAAAGCAATTACCGAACTTGCATTAGCGCGAGGCAGTGACGACAACGTAAGTTGCTTACTGGTAAAAGTAGAAAACATTGCTGAGCAAAAACTAGATGAGCTTTATCATTCGCTAACTCGTCGCAAAATTCCACCTGCGCTTAATGTTGGGCAAAAAATTGATGACTACACGGTTATTCGTAAATTGCATGCCAGTAGTCGCTCGCATATTTATTTAGTGCAACAAGCGCCCGATATACCGCCAGTGGTTTTAAAAGCACCTTCGGTTAATTTTGAAGACGATGTGCACTACCTTCAAGGCTTTATAAGAGAAGGCTGGGTTGGACAACGCATAAACCACCTTAACGTGATGAAAGTACTGAGTACGCAATCGCAAAGTCGTTTTTTATATCATATTTGTGAGTACATGGACGGGCAAACACTGAGTGATTGGAAGCACGACGTGCCGCACCCAGAAATAACCCAAGTACGCAGTATTATTGAACAAATAGTACATGCACTAAGGGGGTTTCAGCGACTCGATATGGTACATCGTGATTTAAAACTCGATAACGTAATGATAGATGCGCACGGAAAAGTAACGCTCATTGATTACGGCACAGTAAGTGTTGCGGCTATGGACGAGTCGGTTAAACAAATTGCGGATGATTGCCCGCAAGGCACAGCCGACTATACCGCGCCCGAAACACTTATTACTATGCACGCCGATTTTAAAAGTGATTTGTTTTCACTTGGCGTTATTGCATACGAGTTATTGTGCTCAAAATTGCCTTACAAACCACTGCCACTTAACCACGTAGCGCCAAAAGATTATAGCCATTGGCACTACACAAGTATTCGTAAATACAGAGCCGATATTCCGTTTTGGTTAGATCAAGCCCTTATGAAGGCGCTTGCCCCTAAACCTGAGCTCAGATACCAAGCTTTTTCTGAGTTTATAAACGATATCAATAAACCTAACCCTTATTTAGAAAGTACCGCCAATAAAAGCTCTATACTAAAACGCGATCCAGTGATGGTCTGGAAATGTATTTCGCTGTGTTTATTTATTGCTTTGGTATGTGTATTAATAATTAAAACTTAGAGAACCAAAATGCTTAACTATAAGAACAACTTACCTATTATTTTTATACTGGGTTGCTTCACTGCGCCTTCAATAAGCCAAGCTTCGCAAACTGATCTTGATTTTAGACTGCGTTTTGAAAGCGCTGATCAAGACAATGCTTTAAAAGATGCAAGCGGCTTAACACTTAGAACCCGCTTAACGCATCAAACAGATGAGGTGAATGGTTTTTCAGCCCTTATTGAAGTAGAAGACATTCGCAGCCTATTCGGCGTAGATGATTACAACAATACGCTGGGTAAAAATACTAATTACTCTGTTATTGCAGACCCAGAAAACACTGAGATTGACCAAGGCTTTGTTAAATATGTACGCGATGGTTTATCGCTAAAAGTAGGGCGCCAAGTAATAGCACTTGATGGGCAGCGTTTTGTTGGGCACGTAGGTTGGCGCCAAGACAGACAAACCTTTGATGCCGCAACCATTAATTACGCATTCAATAATATAGATTTACAATACAGTTATTTAAATAAGCGTAACCGCATATTTGCTGACGATAAAGACATTAAATCGTCCGATCATCTAATTAATGCAAGCTTTAAAACCGACTACGGTAAAGTGGTTTTATACAGTTATTTATTAAGTGACGATGCACTACAAGACGACAGTTTAGACACTTATGGCGTTTCTTTTAACGGTAATAAAACTCTAAACGACATAAAATTTTATTACAAAGCGGAGTATGCAACGCAGTCTGCCTCAACAAGCGTGAACGATTTTGATGCCGATTACTATGCACTTGAAGGCGCTGTTGATTTAAATGGTTTGGGCATTAAAACAGTAACATTAAAAGTCGGCATAGAGTCACTTGGCTCTGACAATGGCGATTACGGGTTTGCAACACCACTTGCCACGTTACATAAATTTAATGGTTGGGCAGATACGTTTTTAAATACACCCACTCAAGGCTTGGACGACACTTACGTAAGTTTAAATGGTAAAGCGTTTGACGGAAAATGGCTGGTGGCTTATCACAGTTTTGATGCTAATGAGCAATCAAATGGGGTTGACGATTTAGGCAGTGAGCTAAACGTACAATACGTTAAACCTATTAATAAAACCTATTCTGTCGGTGTTAAATACGCCGATTACTCAGCGGGGGATACTGCTGCTAATAAAGTCGATACTCAAAAATTATGGGTATGGATGAGCGCTAAATTTTAACCCTCTTTATCTTCTAATATTCACTTGTAATTTATAGCGACACAAGATGGTGCAATTGCACCATCTTGTGGGGATTTACGCTTTCCACCTCTGCACCAAAGTAGGCAACTTACTGATATTAAATGCTTATATATTTGGCTTGCATATTGCTATAACAATCCTATAACAAATTATTCGATTTCAATTTTAGTCAATTACTAAAGTAGATATCACTTTGAGGTGGGTAAATGCTAAGCAAGCAGCGTATTGTAGTGGTAGGAAACGGAATGGTGGGGCATCATTTTGTGCAGCAGCTAGTTTCTCAAAATCAAGCTGATGAACAATTTGAAATTACGGTACTGAGCGGTGAAGACCGTTTAGCGTATGACCGAGTACAACTATCTTCCTTTTTTAAAGGTAAAACCGCAGACGACCTCGCACTTACATGCAGTAAAACCTATGACGATTGGCAAGTGTGCTTTCATACTCATTCTAAAGTGGTTGATATAAATCGTGATGCGCAAACAGTAACAACCGCTAAAGGGGAGTTGTTTGAATACGACAAGCTTGTGCTTGCTACAGGTTCATTTCCATTTGTACCTCCTATACCGGGTAAAGACCGTGAGCATTGCCTTGTTTATCGCACCATTAACGATTTACACGCAATAAAAAACTCAGCCCACGGTAGTAAAGTAGGCGTGGTAATTGGTGGCGGTTTACTGGGGCTTGAGGCTGCAAACGCATTAAAGCAACTGGGTTTACACACTCACGTAATAGAATTTGCACCGCAACTTATGGGCGTACAAGTTGATGCGGGTGGCGGTCGGTTGCTAAAAAGCAAAATTACAGATTTGGGCGTTACTGTGCATACATCGGTAGCAACTGAGGAAATAGTAGAAGGTGAAAGTTGCCGTTACAAAATGTGTTTTAAAGGCGATAAAACCCTTGAAACCGACATGATTGTATTTTCTGCGGGTATTCGCCCTTATGATAATTTAGCCCGCGAGTTTAGTTTAGAGATAGGTGAGCGCGGCGGTATTGTAATTAATAACCACTGCCAAACGAGCGACAAAAACATATACGCTATCGGCGAATGTGCATTGTGGAATAATTTTATTTTTGGCTTAGTGGCACCCGGTTACGCTATGGCTAAAATAGCAGTTGGGCATATTTTACAAGATACACAGCAAGGTACTTTGCAAAGTACTGGCTTAGACAATAAAGCCGATGAATTTAGCGGTGCCGATATGAGCACCAAGCTTAAATTAATGGGTGTTGAAGTAGGCTCTATTGGCGATGCGCATGCAAGAAGCGAAGGCGCAATAAGCTATTATTTTGAGGATCAACCCAATGGCATTTATAAAAAAGTAGTCACTAATTCACAAAGTAATAAGCTGATTGGCGCAGTACTTGTTGGCGATACCAGCGATTACGATAATTTACTGCAATATCATTTAAACGACATTGAACTTACCACCGCCCCCGAAGCGCTCATTATGCCCCTTGCCGGCGACATCGCAGAGCTAAGCGCCGACGACTTGCCTGATGACGCCATTATTTGCGCTTGTCATAAAGTAACTAAACACACCATTGAGCAAACAGTCGCTAAAGGCTTTATAGACCTAGCAAGTGTGCAGCAAAGCACCAAAGCCAGTACAGGTTGTGGAGGGTGTGAAAAACTCGTTCAAAACGTAATAAACAGCGCGCTCGCTAAAGCAAGTAACACTATTAACGTAGTTACCCTTAATGAGCCTGTAAAACAGCCTGCATAAATTAAAACGTACTAATTAAAGCACACTAAAAGAGAGCAGTAGTATGACAACCGCAAACACGTCACCAACTATAAATAAAACCAGTTTAAAACAAACAACATGTGCTTACTGTGGTGTAGGGTGCGGTGTTGATATTTCACTTTTTAATAATTTGCCAACCAAGCTTGAAGGCATGCGAGAGCACCCCGCAAACTTTGGTCGTTTATGTGTAAAAGGCACCCATTTGCTCGACACCACAGGCAGTGATAATCGCTTAACGTCGCCTCTTATTAATAACCAATCCGTTACGTGGGATGAAGCAACCGACCACGTTGCCAATAAATTTAACGACATAATACAAAAGCACGGACCCGATGCTGTGGCATTTTATGTATCGGGGCAACTGCTTACAGAAGATTACTACATTGCTAATAAATTAATGAAAGGCTACATAGGCTCAGGCAATATTGATACAAATTCGCGCCTGTGTATGTCATCTGCTGTGGCAGGTTATAAACGCGCTTTTGGTGAAGACATAGTGCCGTGTACCTACGAGGATTTAGAGCAAACTGAGCTGCTTATTTTAATTGGCTCTAATGCCGCGTGGACTCATCCGGTTTTGTATCAGCGAATGGAACGTGCAAAGCAGCTTAACCCAAATATGAAAGTGGTGGTTATTGACCCGCGAAAAACCGACACTGCTGAGCTTGCCGACACATTTTTAAATATAAAACCAGGCAGTGACGCCGCACTTTATAACGGTTTGCTTAATTATTTAAATGAGCATAACCACCTCGATACGCAATTTATTGCTCAGCACACAAACGGCTTTGAAAGCGCACTGCAAGAGGCAACAAAATGGAGCTGCGAGGCAGTTAGCGACTTTTGCGATATAGCAATTGAGCAAGTCACTGAGTTTTATACTCTATTCGCTAAAAGCCCAAGTGCGATTAGCTTTTACTCAATGGGTATAAATCAATCAAGCTCGGGTGTAGATAAATGCAACGCCATTATTAATGCGCACTTAGCCTCAGGTAAATTACTTAAACCAGGTAGCGGTCCGTTTTCGATTACAGGCCAACCCAATGCGATGGGCGGGCGCGAAGTAGGTGGTTTGGCTAATCAGTTAGCGGCGCATTTAGATATTGAAAACGAAGCGCATCAATCACTTGTGCAACGTTTTTGGCTCTCGCCAACTATGGCTAAAAAAGCGGGTAGCAATGCCATCGATATGTTTGATGAAATAGCCGCAGGAAAAATAAAAGCAGTGTGGGTAATGGCAACAAACCCAATGGTGAGCTTGCCCAATAACGCCGCTATTAAAAAGGCATTAGAGACCTGCGAGCTGGTGGTTGTATCTGACTGTATTGCAAAAAGTGATACGTTAAAATTTGCCGATGTTGCTTTTCCATCAACCGGATGGGGTGAAAAAAACGGCACAGTAACTAACTCAGAGCGCAGAATATCAAGGCAACGACCGTTAGTAGCGCCTTATTCGGATGCTAAAAACGATTGGCAAATTATGTGCGACGTTGCTAAAAAAATGGGCTTTGAAGGATTTGATTTTATAGATCCTAGTGGCATTTTTGAAGAATGGGCACAATTAACCGATTTTGAAAATAACGGCAGCCGATTACTAAATCTTTCTGGTTTAGTTGGGCTCACAAAAAGCCAGTACGATAATTTAAAACCCATTATGTGGCCGGTTGTTAAAAATCAGCCTTATAAGAATGGTCAAGTTTTTACAGATAACCAATTTAGCACCGCTGATAAAAAAGCACGTTTTATACCTATAACGCCGCAATTACCGGTGCAACAAACATCAAGTGATTATCCGTTTGTAATGAACTCGGGTCGTATACGCGACCAATGGCATACCATGAGCCGCACGGGTAAAAGTACCGCGCTTTCATCGCATATTACACGCCCGTATATTGAAATTAATCCGCTTGATGCCAGTAAGTTAGCAATTAAACAAAACGATTTAATTAGTGCAATTGCCCAAACAGGGCAGGTTACCGCGCATGCAAAAGTAACCGATGCCGTGCGAAAAGGCGAATGCTTTATGCCTATTCATTGGAACAAGCAATTTGCGTCATCAGCAACAGTAAGCGGGCTGTATCAATCGGTAGTTGACCCACTATCTGGTCAGGCTGAGTGTAAACACGGCGCAGTTAATATAGTTAAAGCACCCTTTTTGCAATATATGCAGCTGTTTACTAAAAACGAACTTGTTATAAACAGTGATTTTTGGCTCAAAGTTAATGCAAGTAATTGCTTTAATTACCAGTTAGCGTTTAGTGAGCCAGAAAGTGATTTACTGTATTACTGCCAAACCTTAACTGGTTTACAAGGGCAGTGGTCGGCTATGAATACGGCAAAAGCCATGCATGTGCAGTGTATTCAAAACGATCAATTAGCGTTTGTTGGTGTTATTTCTAATGAACAAAAAGAAATATCACTTGAGTGGATAAACCATTTGTTTGCAGAGCCATTACTGACTTTTACACAGTTACAGTCTTTGCTTTATGCAACCCCCGATGAAGAATTTACCCAAGGTGTGCAAGTGTGTAGCTGCTTTAAAGTAAGAGAGCAGCCAATTATAAACGCCATTAAAAACGGTGCAAACACAGTCGAGCAATTGGGGTCTGAACTTAAATGTGGAACGAATTGCGGTTCGTGTAAAACACAATTAAGCCAATTAATAAAACAACATTACAAAGCAGGTTCTAGCAGCATTGATGTTGCGGTTGTAATGTAAAGATAAAAGGAAGCATATGCTTAATGATCAATTTGGTCGGCAGTTTAACTATTTGCGTCTCTCAATAACCGATGTATGTAATTTTAGTTGTAGTTATTGTTTACCAAACGGGTATCAGTGCGATACGCCGCGTAATTTTTTAAATAAAAACGAAATTAGCACGCTTGTAAATGCGTTTGCAGAACTAGGTACTAAAAAAGTGCGTATTACAGGTGGCGAACCGTGCTTGCGAAACGACGTAACCGATATTATAAAGCTCTGTAAAAATACGCCAGGCATAGAAAAAGTAGCTATTACTACCAACGGGTTTAATTTATTAAATAAAATTGATGAATTTGCAGAAGCAGGGCTTGATGCGCTTAATGTCAGCATTGATAGTTTAAATCCGAGTATGTTTAAACTCATAACAGGGCACGACAAACTTACCCTTATTTTAAAAGGGATTGAGCGCGCGGTAGAGCTGGGCATAAAAGAGATAAAAATAAATGCAGTGCTTGCCAAGCAGTTTAATAAAAACCAATTGAAGGATTTTTTAGCGTGGGTAAAACACCACAAAGTTACGGTTCGCTTTATAGAATTAATGGAAACAGGTGACGGCGCAACCTTTTTTGAAGAAAACCACTTAAGTGGGCAAACGGTTAAAGCCCAATTACTCGACCAAGGTTGGTTACAAGTAGTTAGGGGGAAACTAAACGGACCCGCTGAGGAATTTTGTCATCCTGATTACGATGGTCGTATTGGTTTAATAATGCCGTACAGTAAAGATTTTTGTAAAAGCTGTAATCGCTTAAGGGTGTCGGCGCTGGGTAAATTACACTTATGCTTGTTTGCCGAGCAAGGTATAGATTTACGCGAACTACTAAACGAGGACGATACTGCAGCGACCGTAAAGGCAATTCGAGCCGCTATGGGCAATAAAGAAATAAGCCATGAGCTAGATAAACGCTTAACAGGTGCGACAACTCACTTAGCTATGTTGGGCGGCTAATATGGAAGTAAAAGCTAATCGAGATTTTACAGGTGTTGTGCTTGCTGGTGGTAAGTCATCAAGAATGGGCACAGACAAAGCCGATTTAGTTTTAAAAAATAAAACGCTATTGCACAATGCGTGTGATTTATTAAAAGACGCAGGCGCTAAAAACATACTGATAAGCCGCAACGTTACAAATCCGCTCAAGTCATCGAGCCATTATTCACCGAGCGATTATCCCTCAGAAAAGTACGTTAAAGATATATACCCAAATAGTGGACCCCTTGGCGGAATTTACTCAACATTAATAGCCACCGAGCACGATTTACTTATTACTGCGGTAGACATGCCACTGCTTACGAGTAGTTTGTTAAGCGCAATAGTGCTGGCTTCTCAGACAAATAACGTACAAAGTGTGAGCAATCAATTAAATGAGTCACAAATACATGCTTGGCACTTTGAAAATGAACCGCTACCGCTGTATATTCGTAATACAAGCAGTGTAAAAAATAATTTAAAACACATACTCACAAACGCAAACAGTCATAAATCAATAAAACAGTTTACCCAAAGCATTGGTGTGCAAACGCTTTTATGTAATAAAGCGCATGCATTAATAAACACCAATACACCGGCGCAATTTAAAGCTGTAAATGAGCATTTTGACCAAAGCATTAACCAATTGAGAAAAACATTATGAGCCACACAAGCGAGTCACAAATACCTTTAAACATTGCCGTGCTTACAGTAAGCGACACGCGCGATGCGATTACCGATACTTCTGGTCATTATTTAATTAAAGCGCTGTCTGAGGCGGGTCATCACTTAGCGGATAAAGAAATTGTAAAAGATGATGTTTACCAAATGCGCGCTATTGCATCGCAGTGGATAGCCGATGACACCATTCACGCTATTTTAGTGACTGGTGGTACAGGATTTACTGAACGTGATTCAACACCTGAGGCATTTGCGCCGCTGTTTGATAAAAGCGTAGACGGCTTTGGTGAGCTATTTAGACATATATCGTACGGTGAAATTGGTAACTCAACTATTCAATCTCGTGCACTTGCAGGACTTGCTAACAACACCGTTATTTTTTGTATGCCAGGCTCTACAGGCGCATGTAAAACTGCCTGGACAGGCATTATAAAAGATCAACTTAACTCAATGCATAAACCATGTAACTTTGCACCGCACATTACTATTGGTAAAAAGTGTGAATCGCGTGAGCAATAGTATGTTAAGCCACGTTGACGAAAACGGCCAAGCGAATATGGTTGATGTATCGCTCAAGGACGTAACCCTGCGCGATGCCTCAGCTGAAGCATTTATTAGCATGAGTAAGCTTGCCTTTGAGCAAGTAATGCTTAATCAAAACAAAAAGGGCGATGTGTTAGGCGTGGCACGTATTGCGGGTATTCAAGGCGCTAAAAAGTGCGCCGATTTAATCCCGCTTTGTCATCCGCTTGCACTTAGTAAAGTAGCAGTTGATTTTGAACTTGATGAAGCAAACAGCCAAATTAAAATAACCAGCTACTGCAAACTTGCCGGTAAAACGGGTGTTGAAATGGAAGCGTTAACAGCGGTATCTGTGGCTAGCCTTACTTTGTTTGATATGTGTAAAGCAGCCGACCCATTAATGGAAATTAGCGGCATGCGCGTTACTCAAAAAGCAGGGGGCAAAAATGGTAGCTGGCAACGAGATTAATCCAAACGATGCTATATCTAGCGCCCAAAAAGTAGAGTTATTGTTTTTTGGGCAACTAAAAGAGCGGTTAAAGTGTAGTAAATTAAGCCTTGAGATTACGCAGCCGCTTACTATTTCAGAGCTTAAATTAAGATTAGTGAGCCAATACCCGCACTGGCAACCGTGGCTTGAAGAGCGTGAGCTACTTGCAGCGCTTAATCAAACTATGTCATCAAGCGACGAAATAGTGAAAGCAGGGGATGAGCTTGCCTTTTTTCCGCCGGTTACAGGTGGCTAATGAGCATACATATTCAAGTGCAAACCGATGATTTTAATGTAGGTGACGAGCACAATACGCTTTGTAGTAATAATAAAAGCGATGGCGCTGTTGTCACCTTTACAGGTTTGGTAAGAGAGTTCAGCAGTGGTGACAACGTTATTGCACTTGAGCTTGAACACTACCCTGGTATGACCGAGCAACTTCTTCAATCTATTGCAGAGCAAGCACAAACACGCTGGCAACTAGCGCGAATATGTATTATTCACCGCGTTGGTTACTTAGCCCTTGGCGAGCAAATTGTGTTTGTTGGCGTCACTTCCCGCCATCGCCAAGCCGCGTTCGAAGGCGCACAATTTATAATGGATTATTTAAAAAACCACGCCACGTTTTGGAAAAAAGAGCACTTTAAAGACTCATCAAACTGGGTTGAGTTTAAACAAAGCGACAAACAAGCGCTGGGCAAGTGGGAGAAGTGATACAAATATTTAATTATTTATGTTCAATAAAGGCTTTACAGCTCGATAATAAATAACTTATGTAACTCTTAGTTTGCGTGTGAAGTCTGCGTTTTTCGTGTTATAAATCAGCAATATTAGATTGTTAGCTCGACCCAAGTCTGGAAGACAAATGCGCACATCAAAAATGTTATATTTTACAATATTATTACTTGTTCTACTTTCAGCTTTTCTTGCTGTATGGGTATATGATTTAAAAGAAGGTAAAGATTTACTAAGCTTCACCATATCAACAGTAAGCTTTTGTATAGCCGTATTAGCTTTATTTATTACTGTTAGAACATATACGTCAATTGATAGTGTAAATAACATTAGTAAAATGGAAGGTAACATTTTAGATAATGAAAATTACGTAACCTCACTTCCAGAGTTAATTAATCAGTTTAAGTCCCAAGATGAAAATACACTAGAGAAAGAAATTTTTGACTCTATTGAGCATAAACTAAAAAAAGAGTCAGAAACCGCCGTTCTCTTTGCCGATACCCTGCAATATATAATTGACCTAATTGTTTTATTTCCAGCTGTTTTTAATGCATCAGAAACTAACAAAGTACTTTATAAAAAGCGTATGGATACAATTTTGTCAGAAGTTGATAGGCGCTGTGAAATATTGCACTCGGTGAGTAAAGGTAATTCAATTCAAATAACGGAAACAATAAAGCTATTTAAAGCTGTTGTGTCTTACCAAAGTTTTGTGGCTGATGATAATTTTAATATTCATGCAGACTTACTTCATGTCAGAGGTCCAATTCTTCGTAATCCAGTGACAAAAACCATTTACCATAATTACCTAGGTTTGTATTACAACAAAAAAGGCATGCATTTGCTGCGAGAGTCGCTAAATATGAACTCTGTAGATATTTTGTCTATTGATGGTTTAGAATTGGCTCAAAAAAATATTAATACTATAGAGCCATCAATACTTGAAGAAGTAAGTATGTATCTTAAATCTGCCGCTGAGCAGTTTGATAAAGCACTTAAAGTATCTAGCGAAGATGTTATGTGGCCTGGTTTTATTAATTATAATAAAGCACGTACGGTGTACTTTTTAGCTTTACTATCAAATAGCGAACTTAATTGGTTAGATATTCTCGACGAAGCAATAGAGTCTCGCAGCAGGTTAAACCGACTAATTGACGAAATTTTAATGATAGACAGATCAAAACCAGCCAATATTGTTAGCACACATTTAAGAGAATTTTTTCTGTATCAAGAAGAGTTAGCACGTACAGTAAAATTGAACATTTTACTGTCGAATAATTTAACCAGACAAAATAATGCGCCTATTTTATATAAAGGGATTAATATCTCTGATATATCAAACGAAAAACTAACTGGCTTATTTGTATCAATACAAAAGTTTTCTACAGTTAGTACTTATCAAGAAAAAATCATAAGTCGACTCAAGAATAACCTCGCGATGACAAGCTAATAGAGATTTAGCGTGAAAGTTGGGGGGTATACTATTTTTAGACTCTTATTTTTACGGCTTTGCGCATAATAAAAAAGCCACCTACCTACGCATGAAAAGTCATAGTAAGAATAAATGGCTCTTTATTAATTTTTTTGGACTGAGCTTACTTTATTACACTTTTCCAATGCTCAAATCAGGCATTAAATTGAGCCTGTTATGGATAGCATGATGGATGAAAGATAACTTAGTTCGCACTGCTTGAGTTAATACAAATGGGTAGGCATCGGCAAGTCCCATGCTGCGATTTAGCGAATTTAGAATGATCGAAAATTCCATCCAAGTATCTAAAATAGCATCAATCGATGTTTGTGAATTAAAGTAATAAGCACTTTGTGGCAATCGAAGCTCGTCTGCTTCGTCTAGCTCAAATTCATTGCCAGTTGTAGAGCCGGTAATTGAGAAGTTTTTAGCCGTTTCAAGCGTATCGATAATGTGCATGTAATGCGCCCATGTTTCTGCCCAGTCTTCATAAGGGTGCATAGTAGCGTATTCACTAATAAAGGTTTCATGCCAGTTAGCAGGAGCGCCTTGTTTGTAATGAGTATCGAGCGCTTGTTGATAATCTAATTCGTCATCACCAAAATATTGCTTACATAAAGCATGTTTTTTTGGTGAATTTGCGATTAGTTGATCAAAATAATAATGACCAAGTTCATGGCGAAAATGACCAAGTAAAGTACGGTAACGCTCACCCATCGCTATTTTAGCTTGAGAGCGTGCTACGTCGTCTGCCTCGGCTAGATTTATAGTGATATGGCCACAGTCGTGTCCTGTAAATACAACATCTTGACCTATAATTGGGCTTACAAAGTGATCGCTCACGTTACGGTCAGTTATGAAGTCGAAGCTTAATCCGCTTTCAGGTTCTTGAATAATAGTATTTAAGGGGAGCGATAACGATTTTAGAGTATATAAAGCGCGACGCTTCGCCGTTTCCATTTTCTTCCACAATGGAATATGCCCGATAATGCTTAAATCGGGCACCGTTTCATTAAAGCGGCATGAAAAACACAGCACTTCGTCTTTATCGGCAACGGGTATAAATGTATCTAAATTAACCATACCATTACAAACGTGGTACTGAGCATTGTTATCACATTTTTTATAAAAAACTTCAGGCGCTTCTGCTTTGTAAAATAGACCCGATTGTTCATCAATTTCATAGGGTTCAACTTGATCGAACTCATCATCTATACCAACGGTTCTGCCACAAGCCAAACAATGGCTGCTTTCAAAAAATAAAATAAGTTGTTCTGTGCAATTACATTTAAATGTTTTCATATGTTACCGAATAAAAAAGAGACCGTATAAACCACTTTTATTTAGCGTTATGCTATTGGAGGATAGTGGTTAAATCCTTTTTAAAAGTTCAGACTTTTTAATATTAAATTCATCATCACTCAACGCATTTGAATCGCGTAGTTGTGCTAACTTTTCAATAATTTGAAGTGTTTCGTCTACCGAGTATTGCCCCGTTGTATTATTAACAGGTGCTTCAATTTGGCTCGGCGTTAATGATGCAAAATTGGGCTGCGTTACTTGCTGTGTAAAGTCTTTTTGTGGTTCTGGAGGCGTTGGCGCTTGTCCTGAAATTAATGGCAGGGTATTTACATTAATCGTCCCCCACTGGCTGTTAAATGTAAGAGAGGTATTATTGCCTTGCTGTTGGCTTACACCACCAATATTATGATCTAACGTGTCGTATACGCTCACTTGCCCATTTAATTCAACGGCTAAGCGATTAGGGAATATAGCGTAACGAATATTATTTTGTGCACCACTGCTAAACGGGCTGCCTAGATTACCTGGCCACCACTGATTGCTACCAGGCGTTCCTGCAGGAATAACCGGAAATATTTGGTTATTGCTCAATATATTAGCAAGTTCGTTGCACAAGTTATCAACGGTTGATTTTAAGCCGTTGTTAAACATGTCGCCAACCATTGTCATTCCGCCGCGCATCCATTGACCAGAACCACCAAGCTCTGGGCAATTAAACTGTGCCATTGAGCAACCGCCGTTATTAACGCTAACTAACATGTGTATTACTGCATCGTGACTGAGGTTATAACGAGATGCTATACCATTAACTAAGTTTTCACCGACATCTGTTAGCTTTTGCATAAGAGAATATCCTATTAGGTAGATTGGGTTGATTTAAAAAATCTTAAATACGCTAGGGCGTGTTGATTTTTGGGATTGAAATTTGTTCAATCTAGGGGCGATTTAATCGCGGCGCGAGGTTCGTAACCTAGTGGGCTAAGTAAAAACCGAGCAACAAAGAGTCAATCGTCCCTAGAAAGAACCCAGGGGCAGCGCATGTTTGGCATTTATGCTGCGTTATCGCCTATGTATGGGGAACAACCACACATCATAGACTCTGCCTTGCTTAAATACCAAACATACTGCTGCAAATTCAACCACCAAAGAACAACACGCCCTAGTGCTGCATTACCTTTAGCTTTGATGATAATGAAAAATTAACAGGTTAGTGAGATGTGCTGGTCTTTCAAATTGGACGAGTTCTGTTTTGTCTGAAATGAAAACACACCACTGCAAAGCTAATCTTTAAAGTAAGCATCTATGTATTAAAAGTTGCTTGTTTTATCTCATAGAGATTGTTAGTTTTGCTGTAACGTAAGCGGTTAAAAATCGATCTAGTATAGCACCGTTACTTACTTTAACAGCAGCTTTATCGTGAACTATTTCTTACTATTTAATAATTACTTTGAATGATTTTTAAACTCTAAATAAATCCTTTTAATTATATCAGTTTAGCGGTATAAATAACGCATTGAGTATTTTTGAAAATCTAAATATATTTGTTTTATTTCAATATTTTAAATTAACAGGATTTAATTGTAAGTTATTTTGAAGCACTATTTTGGTGCGTTTTCTGCACCATTAATAATCTAAAATCGATGGTCTAAATCACACTAAGTTTACTATTTATTGAATTGGTGTGTTTTTCCTATTAATTAAGTCAAAACCTTTATGCATAACGTTGCTTTGTGCAATAGCCGCGAGTGGATGAACAGTACTACTTTAGTAAGTCTTTTGGTATAAAAATTGCACAAGCGAGTTAGGTCAAGCAATATTATTAGCGTTATATTGTGGCCATATATTATTAAAGGGGAATTAATAGATGACAATTACAGTTGGGATTTCGCACCATACTCAGTATAAATACGACCGGTCAGTTAATATGGGACCGCATATATTCCGCTTACGTCCCGCGCCACATAGCCGTACTAAAATTAAAAGCTATTCTTTAAAAATAGTACCAGAAGATCATTATATAAATTGGCAACAAGACCCTTTTGGTAATTATCAAGCAAGGGTGGTTTTTAACAAACCAACCACCGAATTTAGTTTTACGGTCGATTTGGTCGCCGAACTAACGGTTATTAATCCTTTTGATTTCTTTTTAGAAGATTACGCCGAAAACTTCCCATTTGTTTACGATGCTATTTCAAAGTCAGAGCTCGCTCCTTATTTAAAAAAACGCAAAGCCAGTCCAAAATTTAAAGAGTTAATTGAATCTTTAAACCCTAAAGAGCCGCTTAGAAGCGTTGATTTTTTAGTCGCTGTTAATCAAGCTATTTATGAGTTAGTTGGTTATGGCATTCGTTTAGAACCTGGCGTACAAACACCGAACGAAACAATAAGTAAAAAAACAGGTTCGTGTCGTGATTCTGCTTGGTTGTTAGTACAACTGTTTCGCCATTTAGGGTTGGCATCTCGATTTGTATCGGGCTACTTAGTACAGCTAACATCAGATCAAAAATCATTAGATGGTCCAAGTGGTCCAGAAGAAGACTTTACCGATTTGCATGCATGGACCGAGGTGTATATTCCTGGTGCAGGGTGGATAGGGCTTGATCCTACCTCGGGTTTATTTGCCGGTGAAGGGCATATTCCATTGGCATGTACGCCAGAGCCAAGCTCGGCAGCGCCGGTTACAGGCGGTATAGACGACTGTAAATCTGAGTTTAGCTTTTATAATAAAGTAACGCGTGTACACGAAGACCCACGTGTAACTAAGCCATATTCTGAGGCGCAGTGGGCGGCAATTAATCGCTTAGGTCAGCACGTTGACAATGTTTACAATGAAGAAAATATACATTTAACCATGGGTGGCGAGCCTACGTTTATTTCTATTGACGATATGGAACATCCTCAGTGGAATACTGATGCCGATGGCAAAGAAAAAAGAATATTAGCTCAAAATTTATTTGTAGAAATGAATAAAGTATACACAAAAGGTGGCTTTACTCATTACGGACAAGGTAAATGGTATCCGGGTGAGCCATTACCACGTTGGCAATATGCGTGCTATTGGCGCAAAGACGGCGAGCCTTTATGGCAAGATGCCGCACTATTAGCCGATCCTAATAAAGACTATAAATTTGACCATACCGATACTAAAAAGTTTGCTGATAAACTATGTGACTCACTTGGTCTTGAAACCAAGGCACTTACTACTGCTTATGAAGATATTTTATATCACATGTGGCAAGAAGCCTCATTACCTACCGAAATAAAGCCAGATCAGCCGGAGCTTCTCCATGCAATGAGCCGAAAAGGCTTTTTAGCTAAAATGGATAAAGGCATAGAAAAGCCGGTTGGCTATGTTCTCCCTTTAAAATGGAACGATAGTAAAAACTGTTGGCAGTCGTGTACGTGGGAGTTTAAACGAGGCAATTGTTTCTTATTACCTGGTGAGTCCCCAATGGGGTATCGCTTGCCCTTAGATAGCCTTGAATGGAGCGGCAACATTATTGACCGCGACCCGTTTGATATTCCTGAAAACTTTGGCAAAGCTAAAAAGCTTAAAAAAGGCTTTATTGGCAAAGAAATGGTTAAAACCGCCCTTGTAATGGAAGTGAGAGAGGGGCGTTTATACATATTTATGCCACCAACAAGTCATTTTGAACATTACATGGGTTTAATAAGTAGTATAGAAGGTGTGGCTAAAGCACTTAAAATGCCGCTTGTTATTGAAGGCTATAGCCCACCTAAAGATAGTCGCGTAGAAAAATACGCTGTAACGCCAGATCCAGGTGTTATTGAAGTAAATATTCATCCTTCAACATCGTGGGATCAATTAGTCAGTCGAACTACAACGCTATATGGTTTAGCAAAAGAATGCCGATTAGGTACCGATAAGTTTATGGCAGATGGTCGTCATACTGGTACTGGTGGTGGTAACCACGTAACGCTGGGTGGCGAAACACCTGAGCAAAGCCCATTTTTACGCAGACCCGATATTTTAAGAAGTTTTATTACCTATTGGCAGCATCATCCTGGTTTATCGTATTTATTTTCGGGGCTTTTTATTGGTCCTACAAGCCAAGCACCGCGAGTGGATGAAGCCCGTGATGAAGTTTTATACGAGCTAGAAATTGCCTTTTCGCATATGCCCGAAGGTGAGGTGCCTGAACCTTGGTTAGTTGATAGGCTACTTCGTAATTTATTAGTGGATTTAACGGGTAATACGCACAGAGCAGAGTTTTGTATAGATAAGCTTTATTCACCCGACTCAGCCACAGGTCGTTTAGGGATTGTAGAATTTAGAGGCTTTGAAATGCCTCCGCATTCACAAATGAGCTTAGTGCAAATGCTGCTGTTGCGTACTTTACTTGCTTGGTTTTGGAAAAAACCTTACCACAAGCCATTAATACGTTGGGGTACAGAGTTACACGATAAGTTTTTATTGCCACAATATGTAGAAAACGATTTAGCTGAAGTAAGCCGCGATTTACAACAGGCAGGCTTTCAATTTCAGTTAAGTTGGTTAAATCCATTTTTTGAATTTAGATTTCCGGTGTGTGGTACGCGAGAACTTGATAACGTTACACTTGAGCTTAGAACCGCAATCGAGCCTTGGCATGTACTAGGCGAAGAGGCAAGTGCGTCGGGTACGGCGCGCTATGTAGATTCGTCATTAGAAAGAGTACAAATAAAAGTACAAGGAACAATGAGCGACCGCTATGTTGTAACGTGTAATGGTCGAAGAGTGCCGCTTAAACCGGTTAAAGGTAAAGCAAAAGATGAAATGGTCGCGGGTATACGATACCGAGCTTGGCAACCACCTACAGCGCTTCACCCAACTATTGGCGTACATGCACCATTAGTTTTTGATTTAATCGATACGTGGGAAGGACGTTCAGTTGGAGGCTTTGTATATCATGTTAGCCATGCTGGTGGGCGTAATCCTGAAACGCTACCGGTTAATGCATTTGAAGCAGAAGGGCGCAGAGTCGCAAGATTTTGGGAGCATGGGCATACACCGTCCTTACTTGCATCAGCAGAACCAAGCTGGAGCCCATCGGCGGTTACGCATAGTTTTCAGTCGGCGCAAAGCGCAAGTGAATACGTGGTACCTGATGAAGAAAGTAGTAATCCTGATTATCCAAATACCTTGGATTTACGCAGGCAGCCTAACTTTAAATAATAATTGATAGTTGTGTCATTCCACTTTGAAATTATTTAAAGTGGAATGACTAAATATTTTTAAAGCATCATTATGAACACGGCTATTTACTATAAATTGGAGCACTTTCAGCTTGTATATTAACAATAACGCGATGCCGGAATTGCCTGAGTGGTTGTCTTTATACCTTGATAAATCTCACGGTCATGATGAATTAGCAAACCACAGTGGTTTAAACCCAGAACATTGGGATACTTTATTTAAGCGTTTAGCTAGCCTAACAGCAGATGATGTTAGTAGCCGCGCTACAGAAATTAGCCAATTACTACAAAATGGCAATATTAAAAATGAAAGTAATAAGCAATGGCACTTCGACCCGTTGCCTTTTATGTTATCAAAAGCTGATTGGACGTTGCTTGAAGAGGGAATAAAGCAAAGAACCCTTTTATTAAATAAAATTCAGCAAGATATTTACGGTGATCAAACTCTTTTAGTTGATGGTCACATTCCTGCAAAGCAGCTTTTTCAAGACCCTAATTACTTACGCGAAGGTTTTAGTTTACCTAGTAACGAATTAACACTTTTTTTTACTGCATTAGATGTTTACCGCACGCCTACAGGCGAATTTAAAGTATTAAGCGATCATTGTCAGTGCCCTTTAGGCTTAGGGCTATTAATTAAAAGCCGTATTATTGCAAGGCGAGTAATGGCTGAAGAATTTGCAGAATGTAATGTTCAGCAAATTAAAGAATTTCTAAATCTATTCCAAGAGGGTATTAATGAATATACCCATTATATGGATGACCCACGAATTGTAATTCTAACCCAAGGAATTGATGACCCTAACTACAACGAGCATGCATTTCTATCTACCTACTTTGGTTATACATTAGTACAAAGCGCTGACTTAACCGTTCGTGGTGGTGACGTTTGTTTAAAATCGTTACAAGGTTTGGGTAAGATTAATGTCATTTTACGCTGGGTTTCTGATCGTTGTATTGATTCTTTAGAGCAAACTGAATATTCACTTCATGGTATTCCGGGCTTATTACAATCGGTACGACAAGGGTCTGTTAAGGTTTTGAACCCGTTTGGTAGTGGTGTGCTCTCGTCACCTTCAATAAAGTGCAACTTAGAAAAGTTATCGCAGCAAATTTTAAAACAGCCGCTGTTGTTGGGTGAGCCAAATTACTTAAATGTAAAAGAAGCGCAAGCCGTTGATTGGAATAACCTCGAACTACTATCAGCTATAGACCCTACACTCAAGTTAGATGGAGTGTTGGACGAGCAAGAAATAAAGCTACTTATTAGCAAAGAACCCGATAATTACTTTTTCCAAGAAAAGCCTTCTTTTAGCAGTGCACCATTTTGGCATGACGGGCAATTAATCTCCAAGCCAGTGGTGTTTAGGTGTTATGCATTAACCACAGAAAATGGTGTAGAAGTACTTCCTTCAGCACTGTGTTTTTCAAACGAAAAAAGTAACAACCCAAGAGTATCTGGTTGGATCAAAGATACATGGATAAATACAGCCGATAGAGTTGATTTAGGCGAGCATAATCCACCGGTACCCATTAGAAAAAGAATGGATGTGACGCTACTCGAAGGGGTTATTTCGAGCCGCACGGCTGAGCATCTTTTTTGGTTAGGTCGATACTTAGAGCGCTGCGAAAACACCATACGTATTTTGCGTATTTTTATAGACAAGTACACCGAGTTTTCTGTGTACCCAGATTCAATACGAAAAAGTATAGTTGCACGGCTTTCAAATGCTATTAAGTCGCAATATATTGTTTATCCATATGTAGAACCTGATTTAAAACTAGATGGCATTGATGTAAATCTGTCGAAAGAAACCGCTTTTCAACTGCTTGCAGACGAGCAATGCGCTGGCAGTATTATTAATACATTAAAATATATTGCGAATGCGTCGGTGCAAATTCAAGAATTACTGTCCCATGATAGTCGCCGAATAATTGATGATATTAGTGAGCAAATTAAGATATTTAAAAATGTAAATATTAATATTCCAACGCGTGCAATGCAAAGCAGCCTAGATAGAGTTATAGGCTCTATTATGGCTTTTAATGGTTCGATTACAGATTGTATGCCAAATAGTAATGGCTGGTTTTTACTCGAAATGGGTAGACGAGTAGAGCGTAGCTTACAAATTACATCACTAAGCACTGCTTTATTAACCAAAGAGTTAGACGAGCCCGAAGAGCTAGGCTTACTTGAGGCTGTGCTTAGCTGCCAAGTTAGTTTAGTTACCCATAAGCGCCGATACAGGATGTATCAAACCATTGGTACAGGGCTTGAGTTATTACTTTTAGATGCAGAATACCCACGTTCTTTATTATTTCAGTTAGAGGAAATTAATAAGTTGTGTAAGCATTTACCCACAAAGCGTAGACAAGGTGTAATTGCGGCACACGAAAAAGCAATTTTACTATCTAAAACAAGTTGTTATGTAACCGAAAAAGATTACCTACAAAAAAGTGAAAATGGACAACGTAACCAGTTAATCGAATTTAACCATAATACGCGTATGAACTTAGATACATTTTGTGATGTATTATTACTACAGTATTTTTCTCATACCCAAACGGCAAATAAATTGAACTGGACTAATATTGAGCAAGCTCAATCGTGAAATATAAAATTAAGCATTCAACTACTTACAACTATTCTGACTTTGTGAGTTTGTGTCAAAACCAAGCGCGATTAACGCCAAAAACAAATCGTGGGCAAATATGCCACAGTAGTCGTGTAGAAATAGAACCTACACCGACTTACTTACAAACATTTACTGATTATTTTAATAATCAAGTAACAGCGTTTGAAATAGCAATACAGCATAAAAAACTTAAAGTTACGATGATCAGCGAGGTAGAACTGTTAGTCGGCGCTAATAGCAATTTAGAGAGCGTTGATATTGCTTGGCGAAAAGTACGTGATTTATTGGTTAAACCAAATACAGCGGAATTATTAAAAACGTCTGAATTTGTACTACCTTCACAGCTTATTCCAATAGATATAGGGATTAAGGAATACGCATTGATTTCGTTTGATGCACACAAAAATATAATTTCTGCATGCAAAGATTTAATGGCACGAATTTTTCATGAATTTCATTATGATCCTGGTTTTACAACGATTAGTACGCCTCTAAGTACTGTTTTTGCACAAAAAAGGGGCGTTTGCCAAGACTTTGCACACTTTGCGCTTGCATGCATACGCAGTGTGGGATTAGCGGGTCGATACGTTAGTGGGTACATAGAAACCATGCCGCCAGAAGGCGAAGAAAAGCTAGAAGGTGCAGATGCAACTCATGCATGGTTTGCGGTATTTGTGCCAAACTTTGGTTGGGTTGATTTTGATCCTACAAATAATGTTTTACCACGCGATCAGCATATTACTCTAGCNTAGCCGTAGGGCGAGACTTTTCTGACGTAACTCCTTTAAAAGGAGTGGTATTTGGTGGCGGTAGTCAATTGCTGGATGTAGCGGTTGATATGATTCGAATGGAATAGGCAGTTTAACTACGTCATATATTATGATGGATAAGGTGAAAGAGTGTATGAAAATTGATTGGAAAGCGTACCAAACAAAAGGTTTCTTTGATGAATTAATTGATGCACAAGGAAACGTTAGATCGCATGGAACACAATTAGCACAATTTTTTGCTAATTTATCGGCAGAAGAGTTAGTAAAGGCCAGAGCGGTTGCTGATTTAGCAATTAAAGAAATGGGTATTACCTTCACGGTTTACAACGAAGGTAATATGATTGATAGAGCCTGGCCATTTGATATTATTCCGCGAACTATAGGTAAAAAAGAATGGCAAAGCGTAGAGGTTGGTTTAAAGCAACGTGTTGAAGCGCTTAACCTTTTTATAGATGATTTATACCATGACCAAAAAATAATAAAAGATGGTGTTTTTCCAAAAGGGTTACTAGAAAAATCTGTGAATTTTCGCCAGCAATGCGTGGGTATAAACCCGCCAAATAAGATATGGGCGCATATTTGTGGCTCAGATTTAGTACGCGATGGTAGTGGTACTATGTATGTACTTGAGGATAACCTGCGTGTTCCTTCTGGTGTATCTTATATGCTTGAAAATCGCTCTGTAATGAAGCGAGTATTCCCTGAATTATTTGAGCAAGTGTCTATTTTACCTGTTGATGATTACCCTTCACAATTATTTGATATGCTAGCGGCAATGTCGCCTCGACCACAAGATAAACCAGAAGTCGTGGTACTTACGCCAGGGGTATTTAACTCCGCTTATTTTGAACATTGTTATCTTGCCCAAGAAATGGGTTGCGAACTGGTAGAAGGACGGGACTTAGTTGTTGAAAAAGATGATTGTGTATACATGAGAACAATCACAGGGCTACAACGAGTTGATGTTATTTATCGCCGTATTGATGATTTATTTTTAGACCCAGAAGTATTTTTACCTGACTCTCAACTGGGCGTTCCTGGTTTAATGCGTGCTTGGTCTAAAGGTAATGTCGCTTTGGTTAATGCACCAGGTGCAGGCGTTGCTGATGACAAAGTAGTTTACGCCTATGTACCTGAGATGATTAAGTACTACTTAGGCGAGGAAGCTAAACTTGCAAATGTACCAACATTTAAATGTTTGGACCCGAAAGAATGCGACCATGTGATTAAAAACATTGATAAGCTTGTTGTTAAACCAGCAAATGAGTCTGGTGGATACGGGCTATTAATCGGTCCTAAATCAACAAAAAAAGAACAAGAAGCATGTATTGCTCAAATTAAAGCGGACCCACGAAACTGGGTAGCTCAACCAACATTAGATTTATCAACAGTACCAACATTTGATGGCAATAAACCAGATGGTCGACATACCGATTTAAGGCCGTTTATTTTATCATCAGGTAAAGATACGCAAGTTACCACTGGTGGATTAACGCGTGTTGCTATGGTTAAAGGCTCTTTGGTGGTTAATTCATCACAAGGTGGTGGCAGTAAAGATACTTGGATTGTTGACGAAGAGGCTAAATAATATGTTATCAAGAGTAGGCGAAACTTTATATTGGGTATCTCGATACATTGAACGTGCGGAAAATGTAGCTCGTTTAATCAACGTTAACAATTTACTGATGATGGACTTACCCAAAGGCGTATGTACCGGCTGGGAGCCATTAATTGATATCATTGGTGTACGCAAAGCGTATTCAGAAAACCATACTGATTTTTCTGAGCAAAAAGCATTAAGGTATTTACTTGTTGGTAGTGATAATAGCTCGTCAATTTTAAACTCTATCACTTCTGCCAGAGAAAGCGCGCGTACAATTCGTGATGTAATACCGCGAGACGTATGGGAAGAAATAAACTCTCTGTATTATTATGTAAAAGACAATCAAAAAGAAGGGATAACAAAGCGTGGGCGTTTTGAGTATTTAAAAAAGATTATAGATTCAGCCCATCAAATATTTGGGGCGTTAGATGCCACAATTAATCATGATCAGGGCTATGTTTTTATCCGTTTTGGTTCGATTATAGAGCGCGCAGACATGACATCGCGAATTTTAGATATTCGCTCTGCTACGTTAATCACCAGCGAAGAAGAAGTAAAACCGTTTGATAATATTCAGTGGATCAGTTTATTGCGCTCATTAAGTGCTTATCAAATGTATCGCCAAGAAATGGGCGTTAGAGTACAGCGTGCAGATGTAATAGAATTTGTAATGCACAGCAAAGTATTCCCACGATCTATTTTATTTTGTATGAATGAATTAAAAGCATTGGTTTTACCTTTGCCAAACTCAACAGAAATTATTAAATCAATTGATGATGCAATTGTTGAGTTAGAAAATAAAGACGTGCGAGTACTTAAAAACGGTCTGTTGCATGACTTTATCGATGAAATACAAATAGACTTAGCTGGAATACATAACGGACTGGCCGAAACGTATTTTTTAAAACAAGCAGAATAATAAAAACTGTATATTGTGAGATGACTGCTTAGTCTTAAGCGGTCATTTTTTTGCTTAAATTTATTTATAATAATTTTAAAACCTGCATAATTAATTTTTACTTCCTCATCCGTTGGTATCGCAATGAAAATCATCTCGACTAATATTTCTAAAATTAAAACTCTTATTCATAATGGTAAAGAGGTGAAAACAGGAATATTTAAAACCCCAACTAACGAGCGTGTAGTGATTGAAAAGCTAAACATTATAGGTGACGAGCAAGCTGATTTAGTTAATCACGGCGGGGTAGATAAAGCGGTATATGCTTTTTCGCACAATCATTATGAGTATTGGCAGAAGGCTCTTGAAAACGAGAATTTAAGTAGCGGTATATTTGGCGAAAACTTCACGATTTCTGATCTTGATGAAGCGAATATACACATAGGTGACCATATTCGAATTGGTACTGCACTGCTTGAAGTAAGCCAGCCTCGTGTACCCTGTTTTAAATTAGCTATCGCCCTTAATAATAAAAATAGTCTTAAACTATTTACGCAGCATTACTGCACTGGCGTGTATTTTAGGGTACTAGAGCAAGGCGTTGCAAAAACGGGTGATAGTGTTGCTATCGAGAAGAAAGCCTCGCACGACATATCAGTTAAAACGCTGTTTCAGGCGTTTTTTGATAAACAATACCCAGGTTATGAAAGCGTATTACTAGCAGCACTTGAACTACCCGAGCTTGCGCTTGAGTGGCAAACTAAGATTAAAAAGAAGCTCGCAATATAACGCCGTGTGAGTGCTGTTAAACTTTAGCTTTCCAATCACCTTCTTTTAAAAAATGTTGCTGTAAAAGGGTTAGTAAACTTTCAGTAACTGGGCCTGTAGGTTTACTTCTTGATACCACGCAACCTATAGGCGTTAGCCAACCGCCTTGCTCATGTGTTACGGGTAGCGCAACAAGGTCACCTTGTTTAAGTTGTTGTTTTATTGCCAACTCAGGCACCAACGCCCAGCCCACATTTTGTGTTACCAAATCTATGAGTGTTTGATGAGTATTGGCGTACCAAACCTTAGCGCTTATAGCATAGCTAAACCATAATTCTGATTGATTAAGGCTACGGTGAGCACATTGCCTATGTGCTTTTAAGTGACTGCTATTTACTTTATTAAGTTTAGCAAGCGCATGTTGC
Source organism: Pseudoalteromonas sp. TAE56 (assembly GCF_000497955.1). NCBI lineage: Bacteria > Pseudomonadati > Pseudomonadota > Gammaproteobacteria > Alteromonadales > Pseudoalteromonadaceae > Pseudoalteromonas > Pseudoalteromonas sp. TAE56. The sequence goes on along the minus strand of NZ_AUTN01000051.1, from coordinate 10,326 downwards.
GGTGACGCAATCGTTAAAAATCGAGCTTGGCCAAGCAAAAAAAAGTCCATATCTACCTTTAACTCACCATCACTATATATGATGCCTATTTGCGCTTTACCTATTTTTACAAGTTCTTCTACATCAAACGTAGTAGCCGATATTAATTCAAAGTTTGTAATAGGGTACTGCTGTGCAAGGGGGGCTATTATTTTTAAAATTCCGTGATTACTTATGCTTTCGTCAATAGCAATTACTACGTCTTGCTCGTTGTTTTTAGCAAGAGACTCAACTTTTTGATCGAAATAAGTTTGTTGTTGCAGTATTGAATAAGCAACAGGTAATAAGGTTTTTCCACTTTTTGTTAAAGTGGGAGTATTTTTATTACGGTCAAACAATGTTTGATCTATTGCAATTTCAAGGTTAGAGATAGCTTGGCTAATACCCGACTGTGCACGCTTTAACTTTCGCCCTGTTGCTGAAAAAGAGCCGGTTTCTACTACGGTTACAAATGTTTTTAGTTGCTCTAAGCTGTACATTTTATTCTACTTTATCTAGAACTATATACTCATCTTATCACTATAGATGATAGTTGCTAACTTTAGTAACTAAATAAATCTGTCATTATCACTACACTTAAATATTAAGAGATAAAGAGGACATTATGACAGAGAAAATGGGGGCAACAGAGCGAGTATTTCAGGCAGTTCTGTTTGAGATTTTAGCCGTATCGTTATCAATTTTAGGTTTAGCACTATTTACAGATCATGCAATTGAGGCTTTATCGGGCACTATGGTAATTGTTGCGACAATTGCTATGTGTTGGAACTTTATTTTCAACTGGTGTTTTGACAAAGTAGCTACCGGTGCAAAAGAGCAACGTTCTGTATTATTCCGTATTTTTCACGTGCTTTTATTTCAAGGCGGGTTACTTGTTTTTACTATTCCCGTGATGGCAATCATTTTAAAAGTAGGCTTATGGGAAGCATTAATAATGGATATAGGCGTAACTTTTTTTATAACCCTTTACGCTTTTACTTTTAACTTAGTTTACGACCACACACGAGCCTATATTTTTCATTCAAAAAATGCTGCATGTTAATACACTTTTTAAATATGGGATGACTTAACAAAGTTTTGTATTTAGCTGCTGGTGTATTTGCCAATGCACCAGCACTTTTTGAGGCGTAATATTGCCCAAGTTTGCTTTATAGTGGCAAAAAACTAATAAAGGATCTTTTTATTAAAAGTGAATAAAGCTAAATATCAATTGTTATTTATAGAGGAGCTAGTAAAAAAGATAAAGTCTGCTATACCTAAGGTTATAAACACTATAATTATTATAGTGTTATTTAAAAATTGTTGGGTTAGTAGCTAAAATAGGTGTCGTATATGAATATCTCAAGAAAACTGATGCTTATTGTAATATTAACTGCAGCAGAGATAAGCATTACTGTTTATTCTGCTTTTGAAATAGCTAAAGGGGCTAAGTTTCACCAACTTAACTTTCTTCATTTAAAATATGTTCATCAACTTACCAAATCAGTTAAAAAAATAGAAAACAATATCCCCATTGATATAAATACTATTGAGTCGGATATATTGTTAATTAGGCAACAGCCAATTGAGTGTGTTGAACAAATAAACCCGGTAAATTATGCAGTTATGAAAGTTATTAATACAGAGCATACATTAACAATCTGTGTAAACGATATTGAAATTGCTAATAAAGCCTTATTATCGGTTGCACAGTATAAAAAGGGGGAGCTTAGTAGAGACGCTTTTTTACTAAATCTTAATACTTCGCTAAGTGGCTTTAATAAAAACACTGAGCTGTTTGAGGAACCAATTAGAAAAACAGTATCGTTTATACTAATGACGTTAATTCCACTTGTTATAATCATATCTTTTTTTAATATTCTTTTTATAAGTTATCTTTCCCGAACTATATCCAGCTCAATCCGAAATCTAACTCTTCTTTTATCAAGTAAACCCGAAAGCAATATTAATCTAGACGATGAACTTGATATAAAAACGTCGGGTGAATTAAAAGCACTCGTTATTGCGGCCAGGCAGCGTATTAAAAATGATCTTTTAAATATTGAAAACAGTATTGAACTTAGACAGATTATAAACACCCAAACGGCGTCCCTGCAGCAAGCAAATGATGAACTTGCCCAGTTTGCTTATCGAGCTTCCCATGACCTGAAATCACCGCTGTCAGGGGCTAAATCCCTAGCGCATTTTGTTATTGAAGATATAAAAGCGGGAGACACAGAGGAGGCAAGCCGAAATGCACTGATTATCTATCAGCAAATGGAAAAGTTGGAAACACTTGTTGTTGATATTTTATTGTTAGCGAAAGCTGAAATTGGCAGTGAAGATAGAGACGTAATTGACTTTAATCAGTTAATTATTGATATGAAAGAACGACTGTCTTGGCTCATGAAAGATAATCCTTGTACGCTAGAAACAACAATTAACTTATCAGTACCTATAAAATCAGAAAAAGCACGTTTTGCCCAAATTATTGAAAACTTAATTTCAAACGGGTTGAAGTATTACGATAGAAACAAAGACTCACCTTATGTTCGCTGTGATATTTTTAATGAACAAGAGACGTTTTTTATTACTGTTACAGATAACGGATTGGGAATACCACAAAAGCATCAAAGTGAAGTGTTTGATATGTTTAAGCGATTTCATGCAGAGACAAGTACGGGTTCTGGTTTAGGGATGGCGCTGGTTAAAAAACATATTGAGTATTTAAATGGTGAAGTATCACTGCAAAGCTCTGATGAAGGTACGACGTTTAAAATAATAATACCAATGGATAAGCTAACATGACAAAAATAAAACCTCCTATATTAATTGTCGATGACAATGAAGTTGACCGGTACATTCTTAAAAGACTAATTAAAGAGGCTAAATTAGAGCTGACGATTTTTGAAAAGAAAGATGGTCAAGAAGCATTAGAATTTCTCGAAAATTATGAATCTAATAGAATAAAGTATCCGGATGGATTTCCTCCAATACTTATATTTTTGGACATCAATATGCCAAAAGTTAATGGTATTCAGTTTTTAGAGGAGTTTTCTAAACTAAGAAAGATGATAGAGATAAGCTCGTGTGTTGTTATGATGTTTAGCTCATCTGAAAGAGAAGAAGAAAAAAAGATTATAATGTCACACGATTTTGTAAAAGGTTACCTTGTAAAAGGAAGCTTTCAGGCAGCAGAATTAAAAGAAAAAGTCTTGGCTGTCATCGGCCAACACTTGGACAAACACAGCTGATTATTAGGTCTGAAAAACTCTAAACTTTTATTGCTGACTGAGCCTATGTGTCGCCGATATATTACTGTTACATTTACTAACTTAATTGTTTTTTGTAGTTATTTAGTAACAAGTTAATTTCGTTTGCAGGCATTGGCTTTGAAAATAGAAAACCTTGCAAGTAGTCTATATTTAATTTTTTACATAGCTGATGCTGGGCTTCAGTTTCGATACCCTCAGCTACTACAGAAAAATCTAGTTTTTTCAGCATTAAAGATAAGCTCTCGATTATTTTTAATCGCTTATTATTTTCTCCGCCTAACGATTGCATGCTTTTGTCTAATTTTACTATATCAATAGGGTAGGAAATAAGGTGAGATATGGATGAGTAACCCATACCAAAATCATCCAAAGCAATCCTAAACCCTTTGTTAGACAAAGAAGTTAATATCTCAATCACTTCTTTACTGTTTTCCATAAAAGCTGTTTCTGTTATTTCCAGAATAATACTACTGGTTTTTAAATTGTATTTTTCGACTGTATTTAATAGATACGTTTGTAAAAACTCTCTTTGTAGCTGTATAGGTGAAATGTTGATAGATAGAGTTAACGGCGTTTGGTAGTCTTTCTTCCACAAAGATAACTGCTCTAAAGCACTCGCGATTATCCATTTTCCTAGGGGTTCTATTAAGCGACATTCTTCAGCAATAGGAATAAACTCATCAGGAGTATAACTAACGGTTGAATCGGGCCAACGGATCAGTGCTTCAACACCTGTCATAATTTGTGTTTTTGAACAGTAAACTGGTTGATAAAAAAGCCTAAAGTTTTTTTCCTCTATATGCTCTTTTATACTATTTTGAATATCTACCCGGCGACTAAATTCGTATTGATATTGCTCTTTGTAGAAGCTGATTCTACTTTTACCACTTTGCTTTGAGCGATACATTGCAATGTCAGCGCATTTTAGCAGTTCATGCGATTCAGTCGCATCGTTTGGATATAAAGCACTTCCTATACTAACACTGCAATTTAAAGTTCTACCTTCATGTAAAAAGGGTTTTGACACTTCAGCTAAAATTCTATTTGCTATCATACCTATTTGATTAATATTGCAAATCCCACCTATTATAACTGCAAATTCATCACCACCTAATCGAGCAAATCCTTCGTTTTGTCTTAGGCAACTATTAATTCTGTGCACGGTTTGTATTAAAATTTCGTCGCCGACACTATGCCCGAGCGTATCATTAATATTTTTGAAGTTATCTAAATCTAAAGCAAGTAACGCCACGCAGTTTTTAGCACGTTTATTATTGGCTATCATTACTTTTAGTATTTCTTCAAAATGATATCGATTGGACAAACCAGTAAGCTGATCCCTCTCAGCCATATGCTTAACAGCAAGATAACTGTTATGCATTCGTTGCTCTGCTTCAAAACGTTTTTTTGCATATATAAGAGCCTTATTTAAACTGCTTCCTGTTATATCTCCTTTAGGTAAAAAGTCTTGAGCACCGGCTTCTATACACTCAATTGCCAAGGTTGAATTTTCTGAAGAGCTGATCATGATAATTGCGGTATTACCGAGTTTAGGTTTTTTGCGCATTTCAATTAGCATTTCAATACCGTCTTCTTTGGGCATATTATAATCGAGTAAGATTATGTCAAAGTGGTTGTTTTCAATTACTTTTAACCCTTCGCAAACGCATGTTACTTCAGTGATGTTATGAAGTTGAGAGTCGTCTGAAATAAGCATTTTTTTAATTAATTTGCGATCAACTAAGTCATCATCAACAATTAAAATATTCATACGTTCCTTCTAAGAGCAGCATCAACATGATGCTCGTTTATAATTGATAATTTCATAGTTAAAATTTTGGCCAATAAATAGTGAATGTACTGCCAAGCTTTCCATCGGAGGCTACTTCAATTTTTCCCCTGTAATTAATAATGAGCTTATTGGCAATGCAGAGTCCAATGCCGCTACCTTCAACGTCATCTCGAGATTGTAATGTTTGAAATAACTTAAATATGAGTGAAAAATATTTAGGGTCAATTCCAGGGCCATTATCTTTTATTTCAATAATGTAATATTGATTAGAGCGGATAAGTGAAATATCGATAACCGGGTGCTCTTTATTGTTATGTTTTATTGCATTACTAATAAGATTTTGAAAAACAGTTTTAAAAGGGATCAGCGGTATATCGAGTACTTCGTTATTGGCGTTTATATCTACAGTGACAGTCTGTGGAACTTCTAAAATTTGTTCTACATCTTGGTAAATACTTTCTAAAGATATGTTTGCACGCGTTGAATCACAGCTATTTATTCTCGAGTAGCTTAGTAAATCCTCTAGTAGTACTTGCATTCTATTAGCCCGGCTGAGCACAAGCTGAAAGTTTTCTAGGTGCTCTTGAGGGAGTAAATATTTACAGTCATCATAAATCCACTCTAATAAACGCTTTATAGCATTTAATGGTGACTTTAGATCGTGAGAAGCAATACTGGTAAATTCATCAAGTTCATCACTCACTTTTTGTAATTTTTTGAGTAGGCGATCTTTTTCAATTTCGTCTTCTTTGTTTTGCTCAAAAATTGTTGAGTGAAACTTAGAACTGTTTATTTTTTCTAATTGTTTTTTACGTTGGACTAACTGGTTTACAAAGTTTTTTTGTAAACTATTTAAGATTGATTGCTCTTTTTCTGTAAGTAGTGAATCACTTGCTCGGTCAAATATAAACCATCCAAACTTAAGGCCTGAGGGCAAAATGATAGGCGATATAACTCTGAATATTTTAGGGTTAGACTCGATAATCGATTCACTAAAAATGTCATTAGGTAGTTGTTCTTTAGCTACTGTTATTTTTGAACCGAATTTATATAGCTCAATGATACGTTGAGGCAGGTTAGCAACAATAGAGAGTGCGCTAGTATCAAAAATGTTTAAAACAAGCTCAGCAATACTTTCTAAGCTTGTTTGAATGTCATTATCAAGAGAGGTAGTTAATTGCTGCTCATCTATTAATGATACACCTTCTATATAACTCTCTACATTGGGCATTCAAACTCCTACAACAGTATTAAATAAATATGCCTCATTAAAATGAGATGCAACAAATGATTAACTTATTGTAGTTGATTATTTTGAATGCGTTGAATAATTTGCATTATAAATAGACTTCAAATTAGGGTTTTACCTTATTATAGTCAGCAGGTTATGAATCAATTTTAAAATAAGGCAAAACTCAATCTGGGTGTGAAATTTGTAACTTAATAAATAACTATTATTTAGGGTAGTGGTATTACTAAAGATCAACATGCCCAAGTAAAAACAGCATATTTAATCGCTCATTTGTACAATTGTTTGCGCTACGCTAAATAAGGTTTTATGCGTATCCATTGCTTGTTTTTGTAGCTGTTTATGGGCTTGCTCTTCGGTGAGCTTTAACTGCTCAATAAGTATGTACTTGGCTTGGTGAATGACCTTTTGCTCACTAATAACTTTTTTAGCGTCAAGTAACGCTTGGTTTATTTGTTTTATATGCTGGCTTTGCTCGATAATTAAATCATACATAGTTTTATTACTGTTGAGCTTATCGGCCGCTATATTTTGGTTTACTTCTGGCTCTGGTTGCTTAATGGCTAATTGGCCAAAAGTAGGGGCTATGTGTTGCTCTACCATATTGTTAAGTACCTGCTTATTTGTATTTAAGCTACGTTGAGCACAGGCTATTTGCATTGCTGCGGTATCAATTAACTGATCTGCTATATTTTGTTCAATTTTGTGCATTATATCTATGCGCGTAGTGGTTACTTCGTACCATACTTCGCTTAGTTGCGAGAGCGGTTGAGCATTCTCGTCATCGAGTTTTTGCAGTAAACTTCTAAGTTGGTCTACCTGATTATTCACCTGATGTGTTGTTAACGTGGCAAAGCATTTTAAAAGGTGCGCATCGGCGTACCCATTAAAAAAGTCAAAACTGTGGTTTTGCTCTTGTACGAAATGCGCGAGTTGTTGTTTTTGCTCAGTGGTAAATTTACTCGCTGCAAATGCTTGTGCACCACAGGCACGTTCTTGTCCTGCGTATTCTTTACCTTGCATAAAGTTAAAAAAGGCAACTAATAAACGCGTTATTTTAGGATCGCTTGCGCCATCTGCTGCCTCTAAAATAATATTGAGTAAACTAGCAATTAACTGCGTGAAAGACTGCGTAGCATGCACTGCACTAATGTTTTGTTGTGCTATTTGCTTGCGCAATACCGGTAATGCATCGAGTGCTTGTAAGCTATAGGTAATTAAATTAAATAACCGAGTATGGCCAGTATCGGCGTTGTCGTTTATAAATGTTTGTTTAAGAGAATCATAAAATGCAGTTTGTGCGCTGTCGCTTAAAGGGATTTGTTCTTGTAATTGGGTTTTAAATCGCTCGCGATTTGAGGCCAAAAATATATTACTCATTGCGCGTTCTTTTTGTAACTGATGTACAAAATCGCCTAATTTAGTAAGCGAGGCACAACTGTTTTGTAATTGCTTTAGCGCGTGTATTTCTTGATACTTTGCTGCTAATAAAAACTGTTTTGTGAGAGGATTGCTTGTCGCCATTGGTATTATTCCACACTTTTTTGTTTTTAAAGTGCAACCACTGTTCCAATCATTAATAAATTTCATCATTGAATTTAAAATCAAGCTAATACAATTGCTTAAAGTGTTGTTTTTGTTTGCCACTGTTTTTCTATAATTTAAATTACCATTACTTTTAACTTATTTGGTGCATTTAAACATGTTATTGCACACAACTTGAACCCAAATTAAAAACAAAAAAAGCGCCTACTCCTGGGGAGGTAGTAAGCGCGAAAAGTGCATTATTCATTTTGTATCATGCGTTAACATTTATACTGTTTAATAACTCAGGGCTAATTGCCATTTTATGATTTATTACTTCACCAATCATAATTAGGGTAGGACCTTGAAGGTTGTGTTTAGCATGCTCATTTACTATCAGTTCAAGCGTACTAGTAATTACTTTTTGCTTAGTGGTAGTGGCATTCTCTATTAGTGCAATGGGTGTATTACTTGGCCAGCCCACTGATTGCAAACCGCAGCTTAGCGTTTGTAAGCGCGAAAGCCCCATATAAACCACTAAAGTGGGGTTGTTGTTTGCAGGCATAAACGCGTAATTTTGCCAATGAGGTTGCTTGTTAGGATCGGCAAACTGCGCCGTTAAAAACGTAACACTACGCGCTACATCGCGTGCAGTGAGCGGAATACCCGTATAAGCAGAAGTAGNAAAATTAATATTATGCTTGGTAAGTGCATCGGCTTCTTCGTTAATACGTGCAAATATACTCGGATCACCGCCTTTTAAACGCACTACGTTTAAGCCTTGTTGCGCGTATTTAACCAGTAGTTCGCAAATGTTAGCTTGGGTCATTGAGTGCTTACCCGCACGTTTACCTACAAATACTCGCTGTGCTTTTTTAGGAAGCGTTTTTAATAAATCATCGCTTACTAACCAATCGTATAAAACAACATCGGCGGTATTAATTAAACGCTGCGCTTTTACCGTAATTAGCTCTGCGTCTCCTGGGCCCGCACCAATTATATAAACGTTGCCGCTTTTAGCACTGCGATCATTTGAGCTTGTTAGCTTAGTAACAAGCTTATTTAGCCACACGTTTTCAATACCCGAAAAATAAGACAGTACACTCATACTATTCGCCTAAGCCACAGCTGTTGTAACTTTTGGTTCAGAGCTTATAAATACACTGCCGTCTTCAATTTTTGCATTAAAAACCGGTAAGTGTATTGCTTCTGCTTCTAAACATTCGCCTGTTTCTAGGCAAAAGTGTTGCTTATATAAAGGCGATGCGACAACTAATTTATTGTCGATTGAGCCAATAATGCCACGCGATAATACATTGGCTTTGCCAATCGGGTCGTAGTTGCTAATGGCAAACACAGCCGTTGGGTTTTGCGGAATGTAAAAAATAGCTACTTGCTGATTATTAACTAATGCGCATACGCCGCTATTAGCCACTAGGTTGTCGATTGTTCCAATATTATGCCAAGACATCAGCTTGCTCCTCTTCAACTTCCATTACTGGAATACGGTTTTGTGTATTACGTTGCTCACGTTTTTCGGCTTCTGTAGCAGGGCGAATTTGGTTACGCTCTTGCACAAATAAAATGTTCTCATCGGTTTCGGGGCTATTAACAAACTGGCGGAATCGTTTGGCAGCATCTGGGCTTTCAATCGCTTTTTTCCACTCACAAGCATAGGTTTGTGTAATTAACTCCATTTGCGCTTCTAGTTCGTCGCAAATGCCTAAGCTGTCGTCAATGACTACGCTTTTAAGGTAGTCTAAACCGCCTTCAAGATTTTCCATCCATACCGACGTACGCTGTAATTTGTCAGCCGTTTTAATGTAAAACATAATCACGCGGTCAATGTATTTAATCAGTGTTGGCGTGTCTAAATCGGTTGCAAATAAATCAGCGTGTCGAGGGCGCATACCGCCATTACCACACACATATAAGTTCCAGCCGTTTTCAGTGGCTATAATGCCAATATCTTTACTTTGTGCTTCGGCGCATTCGCGAGTACAACCCGATACTGCCATTTTAAATTTATGCGGCGCACGTAATCCTTTGTAGCGGTTTTCTATTTCTATTGCGTGTCCAACGCTGTCTTGCACACCATAACGACACCATGTACTACCCACACACGATTTAACCGTTCTAAGAGACTTACCATAGGCATGACCGGTCTCAAATCCAGCTTCGATAAGTCGCTCCCATATAATAGGAAGCTCTTCTAAGCGCGCACCAAATAAATCGATACGTTGACCGCCAGTGACTTTGCAGTACAGGTTAAAATCTTTGGCTACTTGTCCAATTACAATGAGTTTGTCGGGCGTTATTTCGCCGCCAGCAATACGCGGTACTACAGAGTACGAACCATCTTTTTGCATATTTGCTAGGTACGTATCGTTAGTGTCTTGTAAGCCAACATGGGCGGGTTCTAAAATAAAGTCGTTCCATGTTGAGGCTAAAATAGAGCCAATGGCAGG
>NZ_AUTN01000050.1:0-7113 GCF_000497955.1 Pseudoalteromonas sp. TAE56 | reverse complement strand
ACCGACACGCCTCTAAAATTAGTAAGCGCTTCAAATGCTTCACCAAATACACGCGACATATCAGCAGCTACGCCTTTATCGCCACATGCAAATACGTTTAGGTCGGCACCCGCGCTAAAAAACTTCTCGCCTTCGCCAGTCAGTACTAAGGCATAAATATTTTTATTATTATTAAGCGCGTTAACGGTATTTTTTAAATCAACTAGGGTGTCTTTTGTCCAGGTGTTTGCTGGCGGGTTAGACATAGTTAAAATTGCAACATGACCTTCGGTAGTTAGTTCAATACTCGGATTAGATTTAGATTCTGACATACATTGCTCCTTATAAAACGTCGCTTGCAGACTCAGCCAAAATACGGCGCGCAATAATTACACGCATGATTTCGTTAGTGCCTTCTAAAATTTGATGAACACGTACATCACGTACATGGCGCTCAAGCGGGTATTCTTTTATGTAACCGTAACCACCATGAATTTGCAGTGCGTCGTTACACACAGTAAAGCCAACATCGGTAGCAAAGCGTTTAGCCATGGCGCAGTAAGTGGTTTTTTCAACGTCGTTATTATCAAGTTTAAATGCAGCAAGCCTAACCATTTGCCGCGCGGCTACAAGCTCGGTGTTCATATCGGCAATTTTAAATTGTAACGCTTGAAACGCAGCGAGTGGCTTACCAAATTGGGTGCGTTCTTTTAAATATTCACGGGCGGTATTAAGCGCTGCTTGGGCTGTACCAATTGAACATGTGGCAATGTTAATTCGACCGCCATCAAGGCCTTGCATCGCAAATTTAAAGCCTTCGCCCTCTGACCCTAATAAGTTATGCGCAGGAATGCGGACATCTTCAAAGCTAATTAGGCGTGTAGGTTGTGCGTTCCAACCCATTTTTTCTTCTGCTTTGCCGTATTCAACACCTTTTGCGTCGGCCGGGACTACAAATGCCGAAATACCCGCAGCACCTTCGCCGCCTGTACGTGCCATTACAACTAATACTTCGGTTTCGCCAGCGCCCGATATAAACATTTTTGAGCCGTTAATAACGTACTCATCACCCTCAAGCACGGCTTTTGTTTTAAGTGATGCGGCGTCTGAGCCAGAGCCAGGCTCTGTTAAACAATAAGAGGCAAGTAGCTCGCCCATTACTAATTGCTCTACGTATTTGTCTTTAACGGCATCGGTGCCAAAACTTGCTACCATCCACGTGGCCATATTATGAATGGTTAACATGGCCGTAGTTGCTGTACAGCCCATAGCAAGCTGTTCAAAAATAATGCTCGAATCTAAACGAGATAAACCAAGGCCACCCGCTTTCTCTGGCGTGTATAAACCACAAAAACCAAGCTCACCTGCTGCTTTAATCGTGTCTTTAGGAAAAATATGTTCGCGATCCCACTTTGCTGCATAGGGTGCGAGTTCTGACTCGGCAAATTGACGTGCAGTTTGCGCAAAGGCTTGTTGATCTTCTGATAAGTTAAAGTCCATGGTAGAGACCTCTTTAGTTGTGTGTTTGTTGTTGTGTGTTTGTTGCGTGTCGCTTTCCCATTAAGGGGATAGTTAGTGACGAGCAGCGAAGACTTATGTGTGTTGTGTGTGAAGTAGCCTTCGCGCCCATCTTTTTTATTATTAGTTATTCAGTTATTCGTTTTAATCATGATTACTTTAAGTTAATGCTCATGTTTGGACCCGACGCAATGTCGTCTTCAAACCAACGTGAGGTAATCGTTTTAGTTTCTGTGTAAAAACGAATACCTTGTTTACCATACGTGTGTGTATCGCCGTAAAACGAGCCTTTCCAACCGGTGAACGAAAAGAACGGAAGTGGTACCGGAATTGGCACATTAATACCTACTTGGCCTACTTCAATTTCGTGTTGAAATTTACGAGCCACTGCGCCGCTTGACGTAAATAACGAGGTACCGTTACCGTATGGGCTGTCGTTAATAAGTGCGATTGCTTCATCAAGCGTGTCTACAAACATACACGCTAGCACGGGGCCAAATATTTCTTCTTTGTATAAATCCATTTCTTTGGTTACGTCAGTAAATAACGTTGGACCAACCCAGTTACCTTGCTCAAACCCTTCAACTGTAAAGTCAGAGCCATCAATTAAACAGGTAGCGCCTTGCTCTTTACCACCAGCAATAAGCGATAAAATACGCGATTTTGCTGCTTTTGAGGTTTGTGGTCCGTATGCTGCATTTGCATCATCCCACACGCCTGGGCGTACATTTTCAAAGCCTGCTTTAATTTCGTCTACCCATTCACTTGCCTGACCTACAAATACAGCAACCGAAATACCCATACAACGCTGGCCAGCAGCGCCGACCGATGCGCCTACTAGGTTGTTTACAACGTGCGATTTACTTGCATCAGGCATAATAACCATGTGGTTTTTAGCGCCAACACACGCTTGCACACGTTTAAGATTTTGTGTGCCTTTAGAATAAATATAAGCACCTACGCCACATGAGCCAACAAACGAAATAGCGCGTACTGCTTTGTCTTCTAGTAAGCGATCTACTTGTGGTTTTGTACCGTGTACAACTTGTAAGACACCTTTTGGTGCGCCGGCTTCAATAAATAGCTCTGCTAAACGCATTGGTGTAAGTGGATCTTGCTCAGACGGTTTTAAAATAAAGGTGTTACCACACACAATAGCAAGCGGGAACATCCAAAGTGGGATCATTGCAGGGAAGTTAAACGGGGTAACACCTGCACACACGCCAAGTGGCTGCATGTAAGAATACGTATCGATTTTGCGCGCTACGTTTTCCATTGTTTCACCCATCATTAATGATGGAGCGTTAGCGGCTTGTTCTACTACTTCAATACCACGCCAAACATCGCCTTTTGCATCTTCAAATGTTTTACCCAATTCGTGGCAAATAATGGTAGCAAGCTCATCATGGTGTTCTTTTAATAGCGCTGCGTACTTCATCATAATGCGAGCACGTTCAGTAATGGGTACGTCTTTCCATGTTTTAAACGTCTCTGAAGCTGAGGCAATTGCCGCGTCCATTTCTGACTCTGTGGTACATGGCACTTGTGCAAGTACTTCTTGAGTTGCTGGGTTTATAACATCGATAAGCTCTTTTGACGCTGATTGAATAAATTCGCCATTAATAAGTAGTGGTACTTGGTGCATGATTAAATCCTAGTGTGTGAGTTGTGTGTTCTCTTTTGAAATTGGTAGCGCCGCTTTATTAGTATTATTAGTGCAGCGCTTTTATAGTTATTAATTTAGGTATTCGTTTAACTATTCATGTTGCTGTTAAATACCTAATTAGTAAGCTGCTACAGCCATAGCAACCGCTTCACCACCACCAATACATAAAGACGCAATGCCTTTTTTAAGGCCTCGGTTTTTAAGGGCATGAATAAGCGTTACTAAAATACGCGCGCCGCTTGCACCAATTGGGTGGCCAAGTGCACATGCACCGCCATTAACGTTTACTTTGCTTTCATCAAGTTTTAACTCGTTAATAGCCAGCATGGTTACCATGGCAAATGCTTCGTTAATTTCCCAAAGGTCAACATCGTTTACAGACCAACCTGCTTTTTCAAGCACGCTGTTCATAGCCCCTACTGGCGCAACTGTAAATTCACTTGGTTTTTGAGAATGAGTACTGTGCGCTACAATTTTACAAAGCGGTGTTAAGCCCTGCTCTTTTGCTTTTGATTCGCTCATTAATATAAGCGCCGCGCCACCGTCTGAAATTGACGATGAATTAGCCGCTGTAATGGTGCCATCTTTTTTAAAGGCTGCACGTAGGCTTGGAATTTTTTCTGGGCGGGCGTTACCTGGTTGTTCATCAATAGATACTGTTACATCACCTTTACGTGTTTGCATCGTATGCGGTGCAACTTCGTTATCGAAGCTACCGTTTTCTATAGCGGCTTTTGCTTTACTTAATGAGCCCAGTGCAAACGCATCCATTTGCTCGCGGCCAATGCCGTACTCGTCAGCGGTGTCTTGTGCAAAACAGCCCATTGCTTTGTTATCGTAGGCGTCTTCAAGGCCGTCGCTCATCATGTGATCTTTTATTTCGCCATGACCCATTCGCATTCCACCACGTGCTTTTGGAATAAAGTATGGTGCGTTTGTCATGCTTTCCATGCCACCGGCAATAGCAGATTGAATAGAGCCCGCTTTAATTAAATCATTTGCAAGCATGGCTGCTTTTAAACCAGAGCCACATACTTTGTTAATTGTTGTAGCACCCGTGCTAAGTGCAAGGCCTGCTTTTAACATTGCTTGGCGAGCAGGCGCTTGCCCAAGGCCTGCTGGTAATACACAGCCCATAATTACTTCGTCTATTGCGTTATTAGCTAAACCAGTTTGGGCAAGTGCGCTGGCAATGGCGGTTGCGCCAAGCTCGGTAGACTGCGCATCACTTAACGCTCCCATAAAACCACCCATTGGGGTACGTTTTGCTGCTACAATTACCACTGATTCTAAAGTCATGACTAACTCCGTTGTAATTTAATGCAAATAGTTGTTAGTATATTTGCTCTATTAATTTAGTATTCATTTATTATTTAATACTCATACACAATACTAACGTTTACGCCAACGTCAACTAAAAACAGCTTAATTTTTAGTTTTAAAAGTGTAAGCATTATTTTCCAGTTGTAGACCAACACTGAGTAAATTAAATTAAATCATTGAATATTAAAAGTATAAATTAAAATTTCACACCAACACTCCTTTGTAAATAGTTTCAAACCACACCAAGCTTTACCTTTACGTAAACTTCACTTATATTGGAGTTATTCGAATGAGGTAAATACAACTATGAAACCAGATAATCAAACAAACTTTGCAAGCTCAGCCAATATACCGGCCAGTAATGAACAAACATTTAGCATTAGCGAACTCGCTAAAGAGTTTGACATTACTACCCGCTCTATTCGTTTTTACGAAGACCAAGGGTTAATAACTCCAGAACGTAACGGTCAAACCCGTATTTATTCAAAACGCGACAAAGTGCGTTTAAAACTAATATTACGTGGTAAACGATTGGGCTTTACATTGGCCGAAACGGGTCGTTTGTTTGAACTGTACGACGCAGATAAATCAAGCGCTAAGCAGTTGGTTACCATGCTTGACCTTATTTCAGAAAAAAAATCCGACCTATCTCAACAAATGGACGACATTAAAGTTGTTCTTATGGAGTTGGTAACGGCCGAGCGCCGCTGCAGAGACACATTAAACAAAATAGACGAGTAAGTTTATTTTAAAAATAACAACACACTGACAACACACATCCCCACACAGGACTGAATCATGAGCACTATTTCACTATATAAAGAAATGAACTTTGGCCTTGGCGAAACTGCCGATATGATCCGCGACCACGTAAACAGTTTTGCAAGCCAGGAAATTGCCCCGCTTGCTGAAAAAACTGACTTAGATAACGCTTTTCCAAATCAACTTTGGGCACAAATGGGCGAAATGGGCGTACTAGGTATGACCGTATCTGAAGAACTTGGCGGCGCAGGATTAGGTTACTTAGAACATGTAATTGCCATGGAAGAAATTAGCCGTGCAAGTGCCTCTATTGGCCTAAGCTATGGCGCGCATTCAAACCTGTGTGTTAATCAAATCAACCGTAACGGCACACAAGCTCAAAAAGAAAAATACTTACCAAAGCTTATTAGTGGTGAACATATTGGCGCCCTAGCAATGAGCGAGCCTAATGCGGGCTCTGACGTTGTATCGATGAAACTCAAAGCCGAAAAAAAAGGCGATAAGTACATTTTAAACGGCAATAAAATGTGGATCACCAATGGCCCAGATGCACACACACTAGTTATTTACGCTAAAACAGATTTAAACGCCGGCGCTAAAGGCATTACTGCGTTTATTGTTGAGAGCAACTTCCCTGGTTTTTCAACGGCGCAAAAGCTAGACAAACTGGGCATGCGTGGCTCAAACACCTGTGAACTTGTATTTGAAAACTGTGAAGTGCCAGAGGAAAACATTTTAGGTAACTTAAACGAAGGCGTTAAAGTACTTATGAGTGGCCTTGATTACGAACGCGTAGTACTTGCAGCAGGCCCGCTTGGCATAATGCAAGCGTGTATGGACATAGTAGTTCCTTACATTCATGAGCGTAAACAGTTTGACACCCCTATTGGTCAATTTCAGTTAATTCAGGGCAAAGTAGCCGACATGTATACACAAATGAATGCTGCGCGCTCATATGTGTATACGGTAGCTCGCTCTTGTGACCGTGGCGAAACAACCCGTAAAGATGCAGCCGGTGCTATTTTATACGCCGCAGAGCTTGCAACTAAAATGGCGCTTGATGCGATTCAAATTTTAGGTGGCAATGGCTACATAAATGAATACGCCACAGGCCGCTTGCTGCGTGACGCTAAATTATACGAAATTGGTGCAGGTACATCTGAAATACGCCGCATGCTTATTGGTCGCGAACTTTTCACTGAAAGCCGTTAAGGATTAAACCATGACGATTTTAAAATCGAGCGTTAACCCTCACGATCCAACGTTTGTGCAAAACCATAAAAACATGTCGGCGCTGGTGGACGATTTACGCAGTAAGGTAGCAACAATTAGCCAAGGCGGAGGCGCTGCATTAAAGGAGCGCCACGAAGGCCGTGGTAAATTATTTGTACGCGATCGTATAAGTACGTTAATTGACGAAGGCTCACCGTTTTTAGAAATTTCACAATTTGCTGCCTTTGGTGTATACGAGCAAGCAATACCGTGCGCCGGTGTTGTAGCTGGTATTGGCCGTGTAAAAGGCATTGAATGCATGATTATTGCAAACGATGCCACGGTTAAAGGCGGTACGTATTTTCCGCTTACCGTTAAAAAGCATTTACGTGCACAAGACATCGCAGAGCGCTGCCACTTACCTTGTATTTATCTTGTTGATTCGGGCGGTGCTAACCTGCCAGAGCAAGATGATGTATTTCCCGACAAACTGCATTTTGGTCGTATTTTTTACAATCAAGCCCGTATGTCGGGTAAAGGTATCCCACAAATTGCCGTGGTAATGGGGTTATGTACCGCAGGTGGTGCGTACGTACCTGCAATGGCAGACGAAAGCATTATTGTCAAAGATCAAGGCACTATATTTTTAGCAG
>NZ_AUTN01000049.1:0-9463 GCF_000497955.1 Pseudoalteromonas sp. TAE56 | reverse complement strand
AAGCCGTTTTTACAAGTGTGTGTCAGCATCGATTAGGTTTGCATAATGAGTCAGGTGAAGCGCAAGTAAACGATATTTTAAAAAACGTATTAGTTCCGGTATAAACTTTTATGCCAAAAAAAACAGCTAAGCGCCCTTCTTTATTTAAATCATTTAAGCAAAGTGTATTTAATAAGTTATTAAAAAATAAACATTTAAAAAACTCAATTACACTTGAACACAGAACAATTTATGTATTGCCATCATCCCTTGGTTGGTATTTTATAGTTGTAGCTATTTTAAACTTTGTGATGGGCATTAATTATCAAAATAATTTAATTTTAATAATGTCTTATCTTATGTTTGTGGTAATGATTATTGCTGTATTAATGGGCTACAGTAACGCTAAAGGCTTAACAGTTAAATTTAAAGATGCATTTAATAGCTACGCTCCTCAAAAACCGAGTATTATATTTGAATTACAAAGCCCTTCAGTAACCCAATCTATTAATTTAACATATCAAGGGAGTGAGCAAACTCACAAATATACCGGCCAAGTTGATAGTAAACCTCAGTTACTTACACTCCACTTACCTTACAGCTCACGCGGTAAGTACTCAGTGCAACGTATTAAAATAGCGAGTAACTATCCCTTTGGTTTGATAACTGTTTGGAGCTACATTCAATTACAAGAAGATGTATTTGTATACCCGTCGCTTGAACAAGTTCACAGTGATGCGCATATTTCTATGCTTGATGAGCAAGCCGATAAAGGTATTTCTACACAATCGGGCAGCGAAGAGTTTGAGGCACTCATCCCACACTTACCGGAAATGGGCTTGCAAAGAGTGTCGTGGAAGCATTACGCAAAAACACAGCAATTGTTAGTTAAAGAGTTTGTAGACTTTAAAATAGCGAATGCGCTCTTCGATTTTACGTTAATGAATGGAGATACAGAGCAGCGCTTAAGTCAGTTATGCTTTTTAGTGTGTGAAGCAACCGAGAAAAACACCCCTTTTATGTTAAAGCTACCGAGTAAAACGATAAACACAAATACCGGACAGCATCATAAGCAGCAATGTTTAGCGTTATTATGCTCATATAATGGTGGTGTTTAATGAGCATAATTAAAAACGAAAAAGTAATAAATTTTTCACTGTCTTTTATATATGCCTGTTTGATTGTATTTTTTATAGCGCATTTACCCCTTGTTTTTGTTGGTGTACTTGCACTTATTTGTGCATGGAACTTTTACATAACGCTGAGTAATAAACCAAAGCCAAATGCTTGGCTGGCAAACATACTCGCAGGTGTGTCACTAGTTTTAATGCTCTACACCATAGGCATGTCGGATACGGTTATTTTATTTGTGGCCATGCTGCTACTTGCTAGTTTATTTAAGCTGCTGCAGGCTAAAACCAAAAAACACTATCATGTAATTACAACGCTTACATTTTTTTCACTCTCATCGGTGTATTTATTCAACCAAAGCATTTTAACGACTTTAACTGTAAGTGGTTTATACATATTAAACTTTGCAGTACTTGGCCTACTCGAGTCCAAACATAATTTAAAAATAGCCTCTAAGCAAAGTGGTAAATTGCTACTTTTAGCGCTTCCTTTAGCTATATTTTTACTGCTTTTTTTACCCAAAATGCCCGCCTTTTGGCAACTTCCTGGACCTAAGCTTGCAAAAACAGGGCTTTCTGAACAAGTCGATCCATTCGATATCGCAAAGCTTTCAAACTCAGATGAACTTGTATTTAGAGCTAAATTTAACGAAGAAAAACCTGTAGCGCCTTATTATTGGCGAGCAATCGTCCATGATGAATTTAATGGCAATGCGTGGCTTACGTCTGACTTTTTAAAATATAATAACTTAAAAGCAAATACGCAGAGCAAAAATGATGAGCAACTTATTGCAAGCTACTCAGTTATTACAGAGCCTGCTACACAAAAGTGGCTTTATGGTTTAGCCTATTCCAGTAGTAACTCACAAAATGTTGAAGGTAATTCGCTAGGTTTATTGCGAAAAAAAAACCGACAAGCTAAAAACTTACAATACGATGTAAATAGCTTTAACTTCACAGCTTTACCGCTTGGCGAATTTGAAGAAAAACGCTACAAATACCTAACCCATAAAAAGAATATAAAAACATCATCATTTGCTAAAAACTTAAAGCAAAAAACACACTCTGACCGCGATTTTTACAATAGCTTATTACAATACTTTGCAGGTACGGGATTTACTTACACGCTAACTCCTACACCTATGAGCGGCGATAATACAATTGACCAATTTTTATTTGATAATAAACGAGGTTTTTGTGGTCATTATGCAAGCGCTGCTGCTTACATTTTTAGAACCGCAGGTATACCCGCTCGATTAGTAAGTGGTTATTTAGGTGGTGAATTAAATCAAGATAATAATACGCTCACTGTTCGCCAGTACGACGCACACGCATGGGTAGAAGTATATTTACAAAACGAGGGTTGGGTTATTTTTGATGCAACCGCTGTTGTAGCACCAGAGCGTTTAAATGGCTCACTTTCTCAAAACGAAGAGCTGAATAACGAATTTAAAAGTAATCTTGATTTTGGTTTAGTGAGTTTAAGTAATTTCCCCGCTATTAATTGGTTAAGGTTGGAACTTGAAAATCTCGATTATCAATGGTCTAGCTGGGTACTTGGTTTTGATGAAGAAAAACAAAATGATTTTTTAAAATCAATTTTTGGTAGTAAAAACATTTGGCTTGTACCGTTAATAGTTTTATTAACAGCTGGTTTTTGTTTTGTCGGTTATTTTGTTTATTTAAACTTACCAAAACGTCCGGCTAAATTAGCGCCTATGGTTAAAGAGTTCTATGAAATAAAAGCATGGGCGAAAAAACAAAAAATAAATACACCCGATAATTTAACACCGAGTCAGCAGTTACATTTTTTTGCTGAGCAACTTCCTCATTCTGCACAATCTATAAACACATTTAGCCAGTTATTTAACCAAGTACGCTATGGTAAAAAACCTTTTACGAAAGAGCGTAAAACTCAGGCTAAAGATCTGATAAAATTAATTAAAATTTCCAAATAGAGAATACTATGAATGCTGTTGTTATAGGCGTTATTTTAATGCTCGGGCTATCTCTGGCTCGCGTTAACGTCATTGTTGCCATGATCATAAGTGCTTTAGTTGCTGGTTTAACCGCAGGCTTGGGTATAAAAGAAAGTGTTGATGCATTTAATTCTGGCCTTTCTGCCGGAGCTGAAATTGCACTAAGTTATGCCATGCTTGGTGCGTTTGCCGTTGCTATTTCTAAGTCGGGTTTAACACGCATTCTCGCTGATAAGTTACTTGCCAAAGTAAATGCTAAAGGCAGCGGGAATGAAACATTTTTAAGTTACTTCATTTTATTAATTATTTTAGGTTGTGCGATTTCTTCGCAAAACTTAGTACCTGTACACATAGCGTTTATTCCTATCTTAATTCCACCGTTACTCGTTGTTTTTAATCAGCTAAGGTTAGACAGGCGTGCTATAGCATGTATTTTAACATTTGGATTAGCAACCTCTTATATGGTTCTGCCTTATGGCTTTGGGGGTATTTACTTATATTCTATTTTGCATAAAAACCTGGTCGATAACGGCTTAGATATTGTAAATACACAAGTCCCTATGGCGATGATTATTCCTGCATTGGGTATGTTTATTGGATTACTTATTGCGGTATTTATTACCTACAAAAAACGCCGTGAATACACAGAGCTCCCATTAACAACTCAGAGTAAATCTGCTGATGTCGAAAAGCCTAAAAAAGTAATGATTGTAGGACTTTGCGCTGTGTTAGCCTCACTTGTTGCACAAAACCTAAGTGGCTCAATGATTTTAGGTGGTCTAGTAGGTGTAATGATATTTAGTGTATTTGGTGTAGTTAAGTGGGAAGAAAACGGCGACGTATTTAGTAAAGGCGTTGCGATGATGGCGATGATTGGTTTTATTATGATATCGGCACAAGGCTTTGCATCGGTTATGCAAGCTACCGGCGATGTAGCGAGCTTAGTACACAGTGGAGCCGCCCTTTTTGATGGCAATAAACCCCTTGCTGCGGGTGTTATTTTGTTAGTTGGTTTATTAATTACAATGGGAATTGGTAGTTCGTTTTCAACAGTGCCTATTATTGCAACGTTGTTTGTACCTCTATGTTTAGACCTTGGCTTTTCTGTTATGGCTACCGCTGCACTTGTTGGTACTGCGGGCGCTTTAGGTGATGCCGGATCTCCTGCTTCAGACTCAACGCTTGGCCCAACCTCAGGTTTAAATGCCGATGGTCAGCACGACCATATTAGAGACTCTGTTATTCCAACGTTTATTCACTTTAACATTCCGCTGCTGATATTTGGCTGGATTGCAGCAATGGTGCTTTAAAAAGTATTTACGTAAGTGTAATTAAAAGCTGAAGATAACCAAAAAGGTATGTTAAAAGCATACCTTTTTAGTATCCAAATCCAACAACTCTCCCCCCTATCAATCCCACCAGTTTGATTACTTTTTTTAGTTAATATTAACTCTGTTGTTGAGGTTATATTTAATTAACATTAAGTATGATGTGTTCTTTTAAGGGTTTTATATAAGCACCAACTAAGGTGCTCATATAACTTTACTCTATCTTGTATTTAAAGCTTTAAATTAGTCAAAACCATAAATCATTTTATCGCATACTACCGGTGTTGGTCTGTGGTTATCATCAACTGCAACAAACGTAAAGCTACCACTAATGGCTGAGTGCTTATCGTCTCTGTGCATAGTTTCTAAGAGTATATCTACATCAACTTTTAAGCTTGTGTTACCTACATGCACTACTTTAGCTATTAACTCTGCAAACGTACCTGCTGGTATCGCTTCTTTAAAATCAACTCTATCAGAGGATATAGTAACCAAAGGCTTACGACAAAAACGAGTCGCCGCTATAAATGCAACTTCATCCATCCACGCCAGTGCATCACCACCAAATAATGTATTGTGATGATTGGTGCGCCCTGGAAACACTGTTTTAGTTACCGATGTGGTTGAGTCTTCAATACGCTGAGCAATTATTGCATCGCGATTTACGTCAGTCATAATCTCTACTTTTTGTTTGCTAATGTATCTTGCATTAGTAATGCAGGATCAAGGCGTTCGCCTTTCCAGTTAAAACGCCAATCTAGGTGAGGACCCGTTACACGCCCTGTTGCACCAATTTCAGCCACTTTGTTGCCTTGCGTTATTGTGTCACCCACTTTTACATTAAGCTTACTTAAATGAATGTAAGTTGAGGTAATACCATGACCATGATCAATAATTAATGTACCGCCTGAGTAATATAAATCAGGTTCGGCATATACCACTGTGCCACTAATTGGAGCATAAACAGGAGAGCCTGTTTTATTAGCTATGTCTAAGCCAAAGTGTGGGCGACGAGGCTCGCCATTAAAATAACGTTGGCTGCCATAAACACCCGATATACGTCCTTCTGCAGGCTTTAACACAGGGTCTAAAAAGTACAGTAAATCAGAGTCAACTTCTCTCGCTTTACGAACAGCAACAGCTTCGCGGCTTATACGTGCACTGACTTCTTTTGGCGGAGATACATACTTTTTAGCTACACCAGTAATTTTATCAATTTTGTACTCGCGCTTAGTAATAGCTATCGATTGTGAATGCGATTTACCATTGTTATCTACCCATTTTAAAGTATGAGTAGTATCAGCGTCACGACCAAAACCAAATACAAAATCACCATTTGGCGAAAGCTTTAAGCTTTTGCCATCTAAACTTACTGATTTAGCGTTTTCTAGCTTACCTGTAACTAAACCGCCTTGTGTTAAATGCCCTTTTAACTCAAGCGCCATAGCACTAAAGCTAGCAGAAGCGACAAGCGCTGTTGCTATAAGTGTTTTAAACATAACTAATCGATCCTTTTCCAACCCCTTCATAAGCGGTAACTTTTACTGCTTTTTCTGGGTATTGGGCTTTAATTTGGCCAGCTACATGTTCAGCAATACATTCTACAGTGGTGTCTACTGGTAAAATGTCGCAACGAGACTCGCTTATAGCCATTTCAAAATAGCCTTGTGCCGATGTGTAAGCAAAACATACATCATCCGCTTTGGCTGTTAGGTGTTTTAAATCAGGTGCGTTAATTTGATCTTCACTAGTGGCTAAGTAAATATCTTCCCACTTTTGAGACCATTCTTTTTGCAAGCGCGGCATAGAGATGCCGTCTAGGCTAATACCAATTTGAGAACGATGCCCATGAATAATACGTTGGCAATTACCGTCATGCTTTTTAAGGCCATGGCTGTAATGATAGTAAAAGCTCTGGCTGTGCTCAGGCTTAAGAGACAACTCAATTTTTTCTATGTTATCTGGTAGCTTTGGTAAAATAGTCGCAATTAAAAATTCAGTTACCGATTCAACAGTGACTTCGTTTGCGTTAATCATGCAATAAGCTTGATGAGGAGCACTCATAGCCAAGTGGTTGTTTTCACCAAATGTACAGTCGAGTGTTTTATGCTCGTCAAATTCAGATACAGTGCCATTAAGGCCCGTAGGAATTGCTAATCGGTGATCAATACACTCATCTATAATGCCTTTAATTTGCTTTTTAACTAAACCAAAGTCTAAAACCATAGACTCTTCGTTAAGTTTACCGTGCAAAGTTAAATCAACAATCCAGCTCTCGCCAACGGCGCCGCGTTTGTTACATAAGTAAGAAAAATCAATCACAGTTAGTGAGTTAACAAAAAGGATCATAAACTTCCTTTAGACTGGTTATAAGACAGTGCCAATTATAATGATTTCTGATTGTAATTGCGCGGTTTTATAGTGCAAAAACCAATCGCGCTGATTGATTGGTGATTTAATATGCAATATTTTGATTTTTTAACTGCTCCGAGTTGTTTAGCGTACAAGTGTACGCTAAAGTACTTGGCAATTTCTAAGCGAAGATAAGTGTTATGGAACCTAAAAATAGCTATACAAAAGAAGATTTGATCCTTTGCGGTCAAGGTGAAATGTTTGGTGAAGGCAACTGCCGTTTACCAAGTGACAACATGTTAATGATGGACCGCATTACCTCTATTACCGCTGATGGCGGAATTCATGGTAAAGGCGAGATTGTTGCTGAGCTTGATATTGACCCTAGCCTTTGGTTTTTCGATTGCCATTTTAAAGGCGACCCAGTAATGCCAGGTTGTTTAGGCTTAGATGCTATGTGGCAACTAGTTGGTTTTTACTTAGGTTGGTCTGGTGGCCCTGGTCTTGGCCGCGCGCTAGGTGTGGGTGAAGTTAAATTTACTGGCCAAATTTTACCAACTAATAAAAAAGTAACTTACCGCCTTGTAATGAAACGCGTAATTAAACGTAAATTGTTTATGGGCGTTGCTGACGGCACTGTAGAAGTAGATGGCCGAGTAATCTACGAAGCAAAAGATTTAAAAGTGGGCTTGTTCCAAGACACTAGCGCATTTTAATTTTTAAACGCACAAACAAAAAGGCCTCCAATGTGGAGGCCTTTTTGCTTAAATTCGATTATTGATTTTAGGTTTTGTACATGTTGCGGTTTTCAATCGCTTCACGCCAACCTCCTAACCACTCTGATTTTGGATCTACTTGTTGATAAGGGCATAGCTCTTTTGAGCGGCCTGCTAAACCTGCTTTAAAACCTTGAGAATGAGCTCTTTCTAAACGATCTCTTTTCTGTCTCTTCATCGGTAATATCCTCACCTTTTTATTTATATATTGTGTAGCATTAGTGAAATCTACATTTAATGAATAGTTAATAAAAATGTAAAATTCAAATCGTAAAAGCAATTAAATTGTTTGACTTTAACTAAGCTGCTGATGCAAAAATGAATTAACATTTAAAAAAGTAAGTGGTCATACAACATTTAATTTGACCGGTTTTATGCTAAATAAAATGCGACTCAATAATCGCTAAAATGTACTTAAGTACATAAATTACGACCTGAGTAATTTAACTAAGTTCCAAGCAAAAATGTAATCGTGACACTTTTATTTCAGTTATTATTACTCGCCTAATTTAAACTATTTTTAAACAATTTAAATTTACACTTGATTATTTAAAGTCGATCGGTCTAATATATACCTATGAACAAAAATACATCAACACCAATACGCCGTGGTCGCCCACCTAAAATAGCCAGAGAGAACGCCGATACAAAAGCGTTACTTATTCGCACGGGCCTAGAAACACTAACCGAATTTGGTTTTAGCGCCACAGGCCTCGATACTATTTTAAAAAAAGCCGCTGTACCTAAAGGCTCTTTTTATCATTACTTTAAAAGTAAAGAAGCCTACGGTATTGCGTTAGTTGATGCATACGACAATTATTTTATTGCCAAGCTTACCTATTACTTACAGCAAGAAGATGTTCCCCCACTGGAGCGAATCGTTAATTTTACCCAAAGCGCAATTAAGGGGATGAAAAAATACGATTACAAACGTGGCTGCTTAGTCGGTAACTTAAACCAAGAGCTTAATCATTTAAGTGAAGAGTTTAAAACCAGATTAATGCAAAGCTACACCGCTTGGCAAAACCATGTAGAAGTTTGCTTAAACCAAGCTAAGCAGCAAGGCACTATTGCAAGCCATGTAAACACAAAATTAATGAGTGAGTACTTTTGGATTGGTTGGGAAGGTGCTGTTATGCGCGCCAAGCTCACTAAATCAAATACCCCACTTACTTTGTATACAGAAATGTTTTTACGCGCATTATTAACCTAATGCGTTTTTATTTACCAATTAAAAGACGATCGGTCTAAAAGGATATCCCATGAGTAACCCAATTAAAGCCATTGTTATTAATAAAGAAGATAATAACTATAGCGCTTCATTATCTACTATCGAACATAGTGATTTACCAAACGAAAACGTATCTATCGACGTGCTGTACAGCACACTTAACTATAAAGATGGCTTAGCAATTACTGGCAAAGGCCCCGTTGTACGTAGTTTTCCTATGGTGCCAGGTATTGATTTAGTGGGTACGGTTACAAATTCCACCAGCGATGAATTTAAAAGCGGTGATAACGTAATATTAAATGGCTTTGGTGTAGGCGAAAAACATTGGGGTGGGCTTGCTCAAAAAGCGGCACTTAATAGCGATTGGCTAATCCCCTTGCCTGCTGGTATTTCACCAAAACAAGCCATGCAAATTGGTACCGCCGGTTATACCGCCATGCTAAGTGTTATAGCTCTTGAAAAACAAGGTATTACGCCTGAGTCTGGCGAAATACTGGTAACGGGTGCTAATGGTGGCGTAGGCAGCTTTGCTATTTATTTATTAAATCAACTTGGGTTTAACGTAACAGCAGCAACGGGCCGATTAGATCAAAGTGAGTATTTAAAAGAGTTAGGCGCTAAACACGTAATTGACAGAAATGAGCTTTCAAATCTAGGTAAGCCGCTCCAAAAAGAGCGCTTTGCTGCC
>NZ_AUTN01000048.1:0-9603 GCF_000497955.1 Pseudoalteromonas sp. TAE56 | reverse complement strand
CTAGCTTATTTGCTCGTTCACACTATACACCGGTTCGATTTAACGATGAGCTTTCTAGTAAAGTGTACGATCGTTATATCGAATCCCTTGATTTTAATAAAAGCGTTTTCTTAGCCAGCGATATTGCCTCTTTTGAGCAATATCGTGATGACTTTGACAACGCGATTACTACCGGTAAATTAGAATTTACGTTTGATATTTTTAACTTAAGTCTTAAACGCCGTTTTGAACGTTACGAGTATTCACTTACTTTACTTGAAAAAGAAATGACGTTTGATAAAGAAGATGAATACTTTTATGACCGTGAAGATTCGGCATGGCCTGTGTCACAAGCTGAGCTTGATGAAATTTGGCGTGAGCGTGTAAAGTACGATGCACTGCGTTTAAAAATGACGGGTAAAGATTGGGAAGGCATTAAAGAAGTACTGACCAAACGTTATAAAAATGCAGAAAAACGTTTAGTACAATCTAATTCAGAAGATGCTTTTCAAATTGTTATGAATTCGCTAGCACGCAGTATTGAGGCTCATACGTCTTACTTATCGCCACGTCGTGCAGAGCAATTCAAAATGGATATGGACTTAGAGCTTGAAGGCATTGGTGCCGTGCTAAGCCCTGATGAGGACTACACTGTTATTCGCAGCTTAGTGCCAGGAGGCCCTGCAGATAAAACAGATCAAATTAAAGCTGATGATCGCATTATCGGCGTTGCCCAAGATGGCGAAGAATTTGTAGATGTAATTGGCTGGCGTTTAGATGACGTAGTTGATTTAATTAAAGGCCCTAAAGGGACTAAAGTACGTCTACAGTACTTAAAAGGTGTTGACGCTCACGGTGCACCTAAAGTTGTTGAAATCACTCGTGATAAAATTCGACTTGAAGATAGAGCGGCTAAATCAGAAGTATTTGAAGCCAAATACTCTGACTTAACAAGTAAAGTTGGAGTGATTGAAATTCCTGGCTTTTACAATAATCTTTCTAAAGATGTAAAAGTTGAACTGGCTAAGCTTAAAGAAGAAAAAGTTGATGGCATTATTATCGACCTACGCCAAAATGGTGGTGGTTCTTTATATGAAGCGACTCAATTGTCAGGTTTGTTTTTTGACCAAGGTCCAGTTGTTCAAATTCATACCTTAAATAACCGTATAGAAGAGCAAAAAGATCGCGATGGTATAACTTATTACGATGGCCCTTTAACTGTTTTAGTTGACCGCTACAGTGCCTCTGCTTCTGAAATATTTGCAGCAGCAATGCAAGATTACGGTCGTGCGGTTATTATTGGCGAGCAAACATTTGGTAAAGGTACTGTACAGCAGCACAAAGGCTTAGGCCGCGCTTATGACCTATACGATAATGCGCTAGGTAGTGTACAGTATACTATTGCTAAGTTCTACCGTATTAACGGTGGTAGTACACAACATAAAGGTGTGATCCCTGATATTTCGTTTCCATCAGCAATCGATCCTGCAGAGTGGGGCGAAAGTAAGCAAGATAATGCACTTCCTTGGGATAGCATTGTTAAAGCGAAATACAAAAAGTTAGGTAATTTAACACCTATTATTACCTACCTTGAGAAGCAACACGAAGTACGAATTAAATCAGAACCAGAATTTGGTTATGTATTTAATGACATTACCTTATACAACGAAGAGAAAGACCGTAAAACTATCTCTTTAGTTGAAGCTACGCGTATTAAAGAAAAAGATGAAGGTGAAGCACGTGCACTTGTACGTACTAACGAACGTCTTAAGCGTTTAGGTAAAGACCCGGTAGAAAACTTAGACGATTTACCAGAAGTAATTGAAGAGCTTGACCCATTTTTAGAAGAAGCTGCATTAATTACTCAAGACTATATTAATTATGGTCGTATAGCTAAGAAGTAATAACTGGTTTTACCTCTATAAAAAAGGCGCTTTAGCGCCTTTTTTACTACCTAAAATTTACTAAATTGTTATAATCTTTGATTACATAAATTTGAGCTAGATTAATGACGCTCAGTTAATGCGCTTAACGTGCTAAAAATAATAATTAAACACACAGTAAGTGTGTCTAGGAGTCTCTACTTTGAAGCTATTGGATGACAAACCAATCAAGCCCGCCTCGTTTTTTGATGCGTTAATTCCTATCTCTGTATTAATTTGTTTACTAGGTGCTGCAGTTTACTTATTTGGTGATAACTCTTCATCAGGGCCCAACCAAATTGCGCTTTTATTTGCTACTTTTGCAGCGGCTTTAATTGGGCTTAAAAACGGTTATACATGGAAAAAGTTAGAACAAGCCATGATTGAAGGTATAACGCTTTCGCTTGGAGCTATACTAATTTTACTTATGGTAGGTGCGTTAATTGGCACTTGGCTACTTTCTGGAACGGTACCAACTTTAATTTATTATGGCTTGCAAGTTATAAACCCAAGTTGGTTTTACGCAGCGAGTTGTTTAATTTGTGGCATTGTAGCTATGAGCATTGGTAGCTCTTGGACTACTGCCGCTACAATAGGTGTTGCTTTATTAGGTGTTGCAACGGGTCTTGGACTTGAGCAAACAGTAACAGCAGGCGCTGTTATATCTGGCGCGTACTTTGGTGATAAGCTAAGCCCGCTGTCTGAAACAACAAATTTAGCGCCAGCAGTTGTAGGCGCAGATTTGTTTGAGCATATTCAACATATGCTGTGGACGACAGTACCTAGTTTTGTAATTGCACTGATTATATTTATATTCATGGGCTTTAACGCAACTGCTTCAAGCGAAGCGGGGCGTATTGATGAAATAACGGCTATTTTACAGCAAAACTTTAATATTGGTTTTGAAATGCTAATCCCGCTAATTGTACTTTTAGTTTTAGCGATTAAAAAAATGCCGGCCTTTCCTGCTATCTCTATCGGTGCTGTTGTAGGCGCTGTTTGGGCCATGTTGTTTCAATCTGATTTAATTGCTAGCCAAATTGATGTTTCTCAAGGACAGCTAGTTGGCTACTTTAAGCTTGTTTGGACGACGTTTTTTGATGGTTTTAGCATAAGTACAGGCGATGACAAAATGGACTCTCTACTTAGTGGTGGCGGTATGTCCGGAATGCTTACAACCACATGGCTTATTATGACTGCACTGATGTTTGGTGCAATTATGGAAAAAACAGGCCTTTTGGATATTTTTGTTAAAAGCATACTTAAAATAGCTAAAAGTACGGGATCGTTAATTGCGGCAACAATAGCAACGTGTATTGGTACTAACGTGATAGCGGCCGATCAATATATTGCAATTGTAGTACCTGGTCGTATGTTTAAAGATGAATATGAAAAACGTGGTTTGAAGCCTGTTAACTTATCTCGCACATTGGAAGATGGCGGTACAATTACCAGCCCACTAATTCCATGGAACACGTGTGGCGCATATATGCAAAGCGTTTTACTAATAAACCCTTTTGATTATGCACTTTACGCTTTCTTTAACTTAATTAACCCTGTTTTAGCGGTTGTTTATGCCTACTTAGGCATTAAAATTTTACGTATTAAGCCAAAACAATCCGCCTAATTTTAAACAGCTCCTTTTAACTTAAAAGGAGCTGTTTTGGAGTATCTATGACTGAATCAAGTAAACCTCAAGCACAATATCTTAAAGACTATAAAGCTCCTGATTTTTTAATTGACCACACAGAGCTAACCTTTGACTTACAGCCATTATCAACCAAAGTAAGCTCTTTGCTAACACTAACGCGGGTTGGTGATAAAAAAGCACCTTTAGTACTTGATGGTATTGATTTACGCTTACTGTCTTTATCTATTGATACGGTCGATATAACTGATTATGAAATTATTGGTGAGCAGCTAATAATTAATAATTTACCGGATAGTTGCCAATTAAGTATTGTGACCGAGATATCACCTGAGACAAATACTTCTCTAGAGGGTTTGTATTTATCTGGCGGTGCGTATTGTACACAGTGTGAAGCGCAGGGTTTTAGAAAAATCACCTATTACATGGATCGCCCTGATGTACTTGCCACGTTTGATGTAACTATCATTGCCGATAAAAAATATCTGCAACTTCTTTCTAATGGTAATCAAGTAGACAGTGGTGAAACACAAGATGGTCGTTATTTTGTAAAATGGCAAGACCCATTTAAAAAGCCGAGCTATTTATTTGCACTTGTAGCGGGCGATTTTGATGCTTTAAAAGACACGTACACAACTAAAAGCGGCAGGGATGTAGAGTTAGCATTGTTTGTTGATAAAGGTAATTTATCTAAAACACCCCATGCTATTGCTTCACTTAAAAAAGCAATGCAGTGGGATGAAGAGCGCTTTAATTTAGAGTATGACCTTGATATTTATATGATTGTAGCCGTCGATTTTTTCAACATGGGCGCGATGGAAAATAAAGGGCTGAACGTTTTCAATAGTAAATGCGTATTAGCTAATCAAGAAACAGCCACAGATAAAGACTACCATACGATTGAATCTATTGTAGGGCATGAGTATTTTCATAACTGGACTGGTAACCGAGTTACTTGTAGAGATTGGTTTCAGTTATCGTTAAAAGAAGGTTTAACGGTTTTTAGGGATCAAGAATTTAGCAGTGATTTAGGCTCTCGTGCACTTAACCGAATTGATGCGGTTAAAGTAATGCGTACGCATCAGTTTAGTGAAGATGCAGGCCCTATGGCTCATCCAATTCGCCCAGAGAAAGTTATTGAAATGAATAACTTTTATACAGTTACTGTATACGATAAAGGTGCTGAAGTTATCCGTATGATGCACACATTGCTGGGGGAAACGAACTTCCAAAAAGGTATGACACTTTACTTTGAGCGCCACGATGGGCAAGCAGTTACATGTGATGACTTTGTTAGTGCGATGAGCGATGCATCAGGCGTTAATTTAGAGCAATTTAAACAATGGTACAGCCAATCAGGTACACCGCGTTTAAATGCAATTCAAAAATTTAATAGCAGCTCAAATACATACACTTTGACAATCGAGCAAACAGCGCCGGCTAATCAGCCAGAGAATAAACCGCTTCATATACCTTTTGCTATTGAACTACTTGATGCCAATGGGCAGAGTATTGCTCTGCAATATAAAGGTAAAAAGCTAGATCATGTACTTGATGTAACAAATACGACCCAAACATTTAGCTTTGACAATATTTTAGAAAAGCCTGTTGCGGTTTTACTCGAAGACTTTTCTGCTCCTTGTATTTTAAATCAGCAAACAACAGAGCCAGAACTATTGCATATTATGCGTTTTGCGCGCAGTGATTTTTCACGTTGGGATGCACAACAGCAGCTATTCATTAAGGCGATTAAATCTCAAATCACCGATGCAACGAATAGCGTATTAAGTAGCGAAATTATAAATGCGCTACGTGTGCTTATAAACACCAAAGAGGGCGATTTAGCTTTAATTGCAGAGCTGTTTAAATTGCCAAGTTTTGACACGTTAGCTGCTGAATTTGATGTAATACCTGTTGATGAGATTATCGAAATAACAGAAAAGTTTGAGCAACAAATTGCTGATGAACTTGCTGATGAATTACTTAGTTGTTACGAATCTCTTGAAGATGATGGCAGTGTAAGTGCAACCTCCGTTGCGAATCGTGCTTTAAAACAAATATGCTTGCACTACCTTGCTAGAACACAAAAACCTGAGGCTGTAACCTTTATTAAGGAGGCTGCAAGTTCGACTAATATGACTAATGTACTTGGCGCCCTAAGCGCAGTGGTAAAAGCTTCACACCCTGTTCGACAAGCGCTTTTGAGTCATTTTGATAGTCAGTGGCGTCATGATGTTTTAGTCATGGATAAGTGGTTTGCACTGCAAGCTATGCAATCAGGCAGTAATGCGATAGAAAATATTAAAGCACTTTATGAACACCCGTGTTTTGACTTTTCAAATCCTAACCGTGTACGTGCACTTGTAGGAAGTTTTAGCCACTTTAATACAGCGCAATTTCATCGATCAGATGCTCAAGGCTATGCGTTATTAGGTGATTTATTAATAAAACTTAATGCAATTAATCCACAAAATGCGTCTCGTATGCTTACACCATTTATGTCGTGGAAGCGTTACGATGATGTACGTTCACACGCAATGAAATTGCAATTACAGCGTTTAGCCAACCTCGATGGCCTAAGTGCTGACTTGTATGAAAAGGTTGAAAAAGCGCTCGCATAAATGATTGAGTATTATTTTAGCCTAAGATTGAGCTATAACGAGTGCATGGATTACTACCATGGCCGTTTTAGCTCATTACAAGTTGTAGAAGATGGCGGGAAAACAGTACGTTTTTCTGCTAATCATTTAAGACCTTTTATTACCAGCCTAGGTATAAGAGGGCGTTTTAGAATGTTATTAACCCCCGAAAATAAATTCATTCGTATTGAACAAGTGGCTTAGCTCCCTGTTTTTATGTTATAAAACCATAAAAATATTGTATTTTTGTTAATTTCAATTTGTCCTATTGTTAAATAACGTGTATAAATTATCTGGTACGACGTCTTACCAATACGTAAGCGTTAACCAGAATAAAAAGTATATGACTGATTTGAGCGAGTATTTGTAATTTCACTGATTCGCTTCTATCGTTATGATTACACTAAAAACAATAACTTGATCACACAAAATGACCCGCGACAGGGGGGAACCAAAATGATAAGAAGATCGCTTTTTGTTAAAAATAGAATCGCTATAGGTTTAGCAGCCGCTAGTTTAGGTTTATCTGCAGCAAGTACTCAAGCTGTAACATTTGAAGCTGGAGGTTTTGATATTACCTTCGATTCAACTTTTTCATATGGGCAAAGTGTTCGCGTAGAGGATAGAGACTTTAACCTAATTGGTAAAAGTAATAATCCAGCATTTGATTGGACAGGATACAATCCTGCGCTAAGTAACACTATCTATTCATCTCAAGATGTATGGGCTCAACCTGGGTCTTATTCAAATAACGGTGATGCTGGTAATTTGAATTTTGATAGTGGTGACTCATTCTCAAAACTATTGAAGGGAACACACGACCTTTCAATAAATAAAGATAACTACGGTTTGTTCACTCGCTTCATGTATTTTTACGACTTTGCGTTGATGGATGGCAATCATGCATATTCAAATCCTACATCAGGGCAAGGTGTTGATCCATGTGATGATAAAGATACTAAAGCACAAAGCTGTGCCGACATACGTTTATTAGATGCGTTTGTATGGGCCGATTTTGATTTAAATGATGGTAATAACCCTTTATCTGTCCGTTTAGGCCAGCAAGTAGTTAACTGGGGTGAAAGTACGCTTATATCTCATGGTATTAACGTAAACCCAGTTGATATAGATAGGTTAAAAGCTCCTGGCGCTGAGTTAAAAGAAGCATTTATACCAATCGGTATGCTTTGGGCATCGCTTGGTATTACTGAGAACATTACGCTTGAAGGTTTCTACCAATATCAATGGCAAGAAACACGTTTACCAGCAGCAGGTACATACTTTTCTACTAATGACTTTGCAGCAGAAAATGGTTATCAGCAGAATGTTCAATTAGGCTTTACGTCTAATCCTGATATTGATGTTGCTTTTTTAACGGATAGTTTAAATAACCTAACATCTGATTTTGCATTAGCAGCAGCTGCTCAAGGTATTGATCCTTCAAGTGCTGAAGGAAGCGCTTTATTAGCCCAAATGTATCTTGCTTACCCAACTAAGGTTGCGCTTAAAGGCAAAGGGGATAATGGTAAAACAGAACCTGAAGATGGCGGCCAGTACGGTTTACGTCTAGGTATATTTTTACCTGAGTTTAATGATACTGAAATTGCGTTATACCACGTGAACTACCACAGCCGTCGTCCGCTTATATCTGGTCGTGTATCAAACTTTTCGCAGGCAGCAATAGCTCAAGATTTAGCGATGATCATGACAACAGAAATTACGTCAGATAATGTTGCTGATTTAACGGCTTTCTCAAAAGCTGAAAACGACTACCCAGAAGATATTAAACTATATGGTTTAAGTTTTAACACAACTATTGGTGAAACAGCCTTTGCGGGTGAATTTGCGTTTCGTCAAGATGAACCACTGCAAATTGATGACGTAGAGCTATTGTACACAGCTATGCCTGAGCAGTTAGCACTTGCAGGTCTTCGTCCTGATTTTGCAGGTATTTCGCAAATGAGTTTTGGCGATGATATTAGTTCTGTTGGTGCGGGTGAAGTTGCTCAAGGCTATATTGAACGTGATACATCACAAATTCAATTCACGGCTACTCACTTATTTGGACCTTCATTAGGTGCTGATAGTTGGGCTGTTGTTGGTGAAGTGGGTGCTGTAAAAATTCATAACATGCCAGAATATGACGAAATGCGTTTAAATGTATCAGGTACTGGCCGTAGTGGCACAATTACAGGCCCAGGTACAACTGATTACTCAACATTGCAACTTGGTTTATCAAATGGTGCTGAAGAAAAATCATTTGCTACTGCGTCTTCTTGGGGGTATCGCTTAATTGCTAAAGGTGATTACTTTAACCTATATAACGGTATTAACTTCTCGCCACGTTTTGTATTTTCTCATGACGTAAATGGTAATACACCAGATCCTATGTTCTTATTTATCGAAGATCGTAAATCTTTAGGTGCAACTATGAACTTTAACTACCAAAATGCGTGGTCACTTGATGTGAGCTATAACTCGTTTTGGGGCGGCGGCGATATTAATACTTTCTCGGATCGCGATTACGTTTCTTTTAACTTAAAATATTCTATTTAGGGGTAACATTACTATGATTAAAAAACCTACCCTCATCGCTACAGCATTTTGTAGCTTGTTTGCAAGTAGCGCAGCTTTAGCTAAATTAAGCGCTGATGAAGTTGCTCAATTAGGTCAAAATTTAACGCCAATGGGTGCAGAAAAAGCAGCTAATGCTGATGGTTCTATTCCGGCTTGGAATAACGGCATTACAGCAGCTCCTGCAGGTTATGAAGCTGGTATGCATCACCTTGACCCATTTACAGCTGATAAAGTACTTTTTACTATCGATAAAAGTAATATTGAAAAGTACAAAGCCAATCTAAGCCCAGGTCAAATTGCTTTATTTGAAGCATACCCGGACACATTTAAAATGCCAGTGTATGAAACACGCCGCTCAGCTTCGTACCCTCAGTTTGTTTATGACGCGACTAAAAAGTTTGCACCGACTGCTGAATTAATTGAAGGCGGTAATGGTATTAAAAATACAGCGATTGGTATTCCTTTCCCTATTCCTAAAACTGGTTTAGAGGCAATTTGGAATCACTTATTACGTTACCGTGGCCAATCTATTGAGCGTTTTGGTGGTCAAGCCGCACCGACTGCATCTGGTTCTTATAACTATGTTGGTTTTGATGAGCAGTTATTAGTTAAATACTCAGACCCTAGTGCAACACCTGCGGAGCTTCAAGACTCAAATATTTTGTTTAAGTTTAAACAGAGCGTTACAGAGCCTGCGCGTTTAGCGGGTACTGCGTTATTAGTTCATGAAACGATGGACCAAATATTAACGCCGCGCCAAGCATGGACCTATAACTCGGGACAACGTCGCGTTCGTCGTGCACCTAATGTTGCATATGATGCACCAGGCACAGCAGCC
>NZ_AUTN01000047.1:0-3164 GCF_000497955.1 Pseudoalteromonas sp. TAE56 | reverse complement strand
CAATATATGGATGACGAACAAGCCAAAGCGCTACTATTAAATAACATTGAAGGTGAGGCTATTACAGAGCCGCGTATTATTAAATTTAAAACAGGCCGGCGCTTAAAAGGCTGGAACAAAAACTGCCTAGCGCTTGGCCTTGCTAGCGGTTTTGTTGAACCACTTGAGTCCACCAGCATTCACTTAATTATGTCGGGTATTATTCGCTTTATGCGTTTATTTCCGTTTAATGGCATTACCAATCACGCCATTGACGAATACAACAAACAGCTTAAAAGCGAAATTGAAAATATTCGCGACTTTATTGTGCTGCACTACAAAGTAACTAATCGCGATGACAGCGAGTTTTGGCAACACTGTAGTGCGATGGAGGTGCCAAAAACACTTCAGCATAAAATTGATTTGTTTAAGCAAACTGGCCGTGTATTTTTAGACGATGGCGACATTTTTAGAGTCGATTCGTGGGTGCAAGTTATGCTTGGTCAAGGTATTGAGCCTAATCAACATCACTTAATAGCCAGCATGATGAGCGATGAAGAACTCACCCGTTTTTTACACGGTATTAAACAGCAAATAGAACAGCGCGTTAGCCAATTACCGCCTCACCATGAGTTTTTAAAACAATATTGCCCAGCATAAAAAAAGCCCTTATTAGGGCGTGTTGTTCTTTGGTGGTTGAATTTGCAGCAGTATGTTTGGTTTTTAGGCAAGGCAGAGCCTATGTAGTGTGGTTATTCCCCATAAATAGGCGATAACGTAGCATAAATGCCAAACATGCGCTGCCCGTAGGGTTCTGCCTAGGGGCAATTTACTCTTTGTTGCTCGGTTTTTACTTAGCCCACTAGGTTACAAACCTCTCGCCGCGATTAAATTGCCCCTAGATTGAACAAATTTCAATCCACAAAGATCAACATGCCCTCAGGACTTTGGATATACACAACAACTTTTACGTTTATTCTTCACACTTAACCACGGCGCTTTTAGCGCTTTGTGGTTCAAAGCTAATATCTGCAACTGAAACGCTAAGCTCTCCTGCTGTTTTAATAATAAAAGGGCTGGTTACTCTGGCAAAATCAACGCCCTTTTTAGCAAAACAGGTTAAATCTACACTCATGGTTTGCCATGTATTTAAATCAGCATTTTCAAGCTCATTGGTGATATCAAGCTCGCCGCCACAACCTTGTTCGCACTTCATTGCAAGGTATGTATGTGAGCTAGGTATTTGGTTTACTTTATAGCTAAAACTAAGGGCCGAATTTGCTTCAATGTAGGCCACTTTGTCTTCGGTAAAGTTACTATTAATTTCGATGTAGCTGGATGCAGTGCCATCAAAGTTAAATTGCATCGCATCTTCTTGAATCGCTTTGTCTTCAGTGCGATAAGTAATGCCACCGAGCTTTACACTGTTACTTGCTACTTGGTGCTGCTCGCTGTTTGAATTTAAAAACAAACGCCACGGCGTTTTAAAACTGCCATTAAATATAGACAACGGCGCAAGGTTACTAATATCAACACCTGAGTCTTCATTTAGATTATTGGCAAGCGTACTTTCATCTTTATATGTTAAACCAAAGCCATAGGGTAATAATGGTGAGTAATCAGCATCGCCCTTATTTACTGCGGTTTGTAGTGGCGATTTAGGCCATGAGAAAGACAATTTACCTTTAAAGTCGTACTGTACCTGCCCACTTGCATCCGCTAATAAAACATCTGCAATGCCTTGTCCTTCAGTGCCAGGAAGCCATGCTGCTACAAATGCATCTGACGCGTTTAGCTCGCTGTTAACCCACATTGGTCTGCCCGATATAAACACAGAAACAACCGGTATATTTTGCTGCTTTAATGTTTTTAATATTTTAAGAGAGCGTTTATTGTTACGTTCAAACTCAAGGTTGTCTTTATCGCCATGCCCCTCTGCGTATGGTTCTTCACCAAATACAACAATGGCTACATCGGGCTTAGTATTAAATTCACCCGTTGGGCTTAAAATAGCATTACCGCCAGCAGCCTCAATTTGCGTTTTTAATCCGGCATAAATAGACGTTGCCCCAGGGAAATCTGCATTTTGATTATTAGTTCCCTGCCACGTAATACTCCAACCACCCGATTGCTTGCCTATGTTATCGGCCGCATCGCCTGCAATTAGTATGTTACTTGATGGGTTAAGCGGTAATAAATGGTTGTTGTTTTTAAGCAGTACTAACGACTCTTGTACCGCTTGGCGGGCAATATCGCGATGTGCAGCTGCACCTATTAGTTCTAACTTACCTGAATATTTTCGATTTGCGGGGCTTGGTTTATCAAATAAACCCGCGCGTAATTTAACGCGTAAAATACGTGCCACGGCGTCATCTATTCGCGCCATTGTTATTGTGCCCGCTTTTACTTGTTTAATTGTATTTTCATAAAGTGGTTTCCAAGCACCCGTTGGCACCATAAAAATATCAAGCCCGGCATTAACAGCTTGCGGGCAGCTTTCATTTGTACAGCCGGCAACTTGTCCGTGCCCGTTCCAATCGCCTACAACAAAGCCATCAAAACCCATTTTTGTTTTTAGTACATCGGTAAGTAAGTATTGATTGCCGTGATTTTTTTTACCATTCCAGCTATTAAACGATGCCATAACCGATTGGCTACCTGCGGTTAAGCCTCCTATATAACCTTGCGCATGAATGTTATATAACGTCTCTTCGCTATCAATGTTGTCCCCTTGATCGTCGCCATCTACCGTGCCACCATCGCCTAAAAAGTGCTTAACAGTGCTAATTACGCGTTTGTCACTTAAAAAGTCATCACCAGCTCTGCCTTGTAATCCGTTTACAATTGCGGCTGAATATTCACGTACAATTGCAGGGTCTTCTGAGTAGCCTTCGTACGTTCTGCCCCATCGGTCGTCGCGCACTACAGCAACTGTTGGTGCAAATACCCAATCTATGCCTGTTGCCATTACTTCTACTGCCGTAGCTGCTGCAATTTGCTCAATTAATGCGGGGTTATTAGCAGCACCTAAACCAATATTGTGCGGAAATAATGTCGCGCCAATCACATTATTATGACCATGTACCGCATCAGTGCCCCACATAGTTGGAATTTTACTGCCATCAATTGAGTCATCAACCGATGCTTGATACATACTTTCAGCAAGTGTTATCCAATCGGCAGGC
>NZ_AUTN01000046.1:0-6275 GCF_000497955.1 Pseudoalteromonas sp. TAE56 | reverse complement strand
GCTCG
Organism: Pseudoalteromonas sp. TAE56; assembly: GCF_000497955.1. Taxonomy (NCBI): domain Bacteria; kingdom Pseudomonadati; phylum Pseudomonadota; class Gammaproteobacteria; order Alteromonadales; family Pseudoalteromonadaceae; genus Pseudoalteromonas; species Pseudoalteromonas sp. TAE56. Next base: position 6,270 of record NZ_AUTN01000046.1, on the reverse strand, counting down.
TCGTAATCATAATCTAGATCACTACCTAAGCGTGAAGGAACACCTAAATGAAACTCATATTCAAGTTGCCCTTGAGCAAAAAGATCTAAACCGGTCGTTACATCAAAATCAACAAAACGGACTACTCCTGCTATATCAGTGATCCTCAGAGTAATATTATTGCTTCCTTCAGTAAGGGGAATATCATCAAGAGAATATATACCTGCGGCTAAATTAAGCTTTTGTACTATCCGCTCGCCAACTAACACCTCTACAGAGGATGGACTCTCTAAGGTAAAGCTACGTGAAGCGCTGGGCCTGATAGGTCTGTCAGAAACTAGCGAAAAATCATGTGAAAGCGACAAACCGAGTACCCGTGCTGTTGATTGAAAATAACTACCTGAACTATAATTATCACCAATTGATATCCGAAGCCCACTGAGCGGTAGGTCATGTATTACACGAGTACCTAAGCGCCTAATATTTGATGAAGTAGGGGCTACTTCAGATAAATACTCAACTTCGTTTTCTAAAACCCACCCTTCCCAGCTCACTACCATTTCAGAGCGAATAGCTAAAAGCTCATCTGTTGTGTCCTCGCTTTTATCTTGCTGATAAAAATAACTTGAATAAGCATTAATAAACCCACTTAGTTTAGCGGGTTCCAATGCTGTTAAATTCCTTGAATCAGATTTTAAACTTAGCTGCTGAGGGCGAGTCAGAGTAAGAGGTACTGATATTGCTAAGCTAAAATCACTCATATCGAATGAAATATTATATCCAAATGACTCTAATGCTTTTGTATCAACAATATTCTTATGAACTTTAGACTCTAAAGAATCAAAATCTTCTGAAAATAAAAGTCGTTCGAATGAAACTTTAATTTCACTCCATTTAAGTGATAGATTATCATTTGGATCAACTGCGAGAGTTAATTTACCAATAGCATTTTTATTCAGTTCTGCTTCAACGCTGAGTTCGATGGTTCTTTTAGACGGGTTAATTTTTGAGTAACATAATTGAGTAAAGCTCAATAAAAATATGCATAATAAAACTCGCATAACTAGCGAGCCAGCACTAAACGTAAATGATTTAAACTTCCTCTCTGTAAAGATTGCGGAATAGGGACTTTTATGACACTGGTGCTATTAGGAGCAAAAAAAACATCGTATCCGTTTGCTTTTAATTGATCTTTTAAAATTCGATCGCTCAAGGTTTTATTTTTAGTAATCTTTATTTCATAATCACTTAATCGTCCAGCCCCTTTTCCTTCATTTAATACTTCAGTGACGATAAAGCCATCCTCAACATGAGGTTCTTTTATAATCAGTTTAGGAACTAATCTAGGTTGATCCAAATGAACAATTAAATTTACATTTAACAACATCGTAAGTTGTGACTGTTTATTTATAGACTGATTTGCAATGGGCTGCTCAATCAAACTAACTTGATAGCTTTTATCTGTACTAGGAAGTTTTTTATCTAACCATCTAAATTGCAACTGTTGGCTTTGCCCTGGTTGCAAAAATAGCGATGGAGGAAAAACCCACAATGGAGAGTCATCTAAAGAAATTAATTTAGGCGTGCCTTGAGAAAAGTTAATTTCGTAAATTTGAATATCAAAAGCAATGTCTCTTGGTAATTGATTATGGACCAAGCTAGAAGCGTTACTTGAACGACTATCAGGAGAGAAAGTAACCACCATAGGCGTTACCTCTACAGCAAAAACAGGTGCAATTACAATTATATATATAAAAAAGTAACTGCATATCCGCAGCATTAAAAATTGACCTCTAGATCACTGCTTGCTGCATTAAATTTTGTTGGAATTTTTATTGAGACCTCACGGCTAGATTTTGGTAATAAAATTTTTCCAGTCAATGCTTTACTCAATTCAGCACCTTCTAATAATAGCTCTTGATCATCGCCTTTAATAAGCCACTGTGCCTGCGATAAGCGAATATATTTATTGCCTGTATTTTCCAGAAGCACATTCCATGTTTCTGTATCTACTTGGCGTTTATTTTTAATTAATAATTTTGCCTCAGCACCTTTAGGCACCACATTAAACAAAGTCCTAAAGCTAACTGACATACCAACGCCTGATTGCCCCGCTTTCTCTAAATCAACAGATACCTGATCAATGGCTATACGGTACGCTTTCGAATTTTCTAATATTGGCTCCCCAATATATCGAACAATTACTGATTGACTCTTTCCGGACGGTATAATCGTAGTCATAGGAATAATTAAAAAGTCATCTTCGTTCGCTTTTAATGCTTCATCACCGTTAGGAGCAATTAGTAAATCAAAAGCTGATATTTCGATAGTTAAAGGGCTATCTGAAGGGTTTGATATGCGAATGGTTTGCTGTGACTGGCTACCTGATGATTCAAGCTCTGCGACCATTGGCTTTACTTGAAAAGCCTGTGATGAGTATGAAGTAAGTAAAAAAACAATTAAAAATAGATAGCGCATATAAAGTCCCTCTTAATAAATTAAAAGGCAGTAGCTACTGCCTTTTAATATACTGAATGATTAGTTAGCTGTAATTGCTAGCATCAGCGTATCTGCGTAAGTACCTGCATAAACAGGGGCTTGCGTCACAGTTAGTAAAATATTACCTGCGACTCCTCCGGCAGCAAGCGTTGGCGAACCAGGCTGACTTTGTGATTCAGACTGATCGTTTTGGCCATTTTCAGCTGAAAGCGTAAAATCAAATGTTCCTGCAGTTAACTTGGCTGTGTAGCCGACACCACGATCTTCATGGTCAGCATTTTGTAAATGTCCTTCAGATGTTGTTAATGACATTGTTGCACCATCAACATCATTACACTGCAAATCAAAACCTACATTTTTAGTTGCACCATTTGATAATGTTTGAAAGAATTGTGTAGTGTTAATGTTGCTCACCCCACAAACCGATGACACTGCACCACCTACATTTAGATTTTCAGCAAATGCTGCGCCAGATGTTAGAGTTGCGATTGCTGATAACACGATTAACTTTTTCATTTTAATATTCCTTATCCATGTGACATATTTGTTTATATTTAATAGTTAGTGTTTTACCAAACTCCACCAGATACAACCGATGGTGTCATTTCTATGCGAAGCACATCCTGGTAACTTCCGGCATAAATTAAAGGCTCATCTAGTTTTAGTTGTAATTTAGCTACGCTGTTAAATAAAATCTCATTAACGTCAAAATTGTACATAGATTTGAGCTCAAGTGCTGTTGCAGAAACGTCGCTTGAAACCCCCTCTATTGACCAATTTAGGTTATAAGAATTTATTTGAGTACTTTGCTGATGGCGCAGGCCACCGTTTTCAGATTGCATTGATACTCGCATAGGTGAATTACAATTAATCACTAGCTTTGTACTCGCGAGGCCATCTGAAGAAAAACGTAGGTTGTTATTTTGAGTAGTAAAGCCGCACACTGGTGAGATATGACCTACCAGAGTTAAACTTACTTCATCGTTACTGGATGCATTCATTGCAAAGCAGCATAATAAAAACCAAGTTAGCTTCTTCATCAGCGCCATTTCCTTTGAACAACCTCGCTAAGACAGGAGTAATCCTATGATAAAAACACCGTTTAGAAAGTTTCTATTTGCTTATGTCTAGCTTTACTTATTGATAATTTCGACTATACGACAATATAAAATATAAACATTTAAACTAAATAACTTATGCAAAACACTTATAATTAGATGTTAACAAATCTATATAGCAGTAAATGTAATAGTTACGGCCTGTAAGTTACATTCAGACGTTATAAACAAGAATTATCAGGCGTATATTTTATATTCAACCCCAGTACTAAACATTTTTAAACACAAAAATTCGCATCTGATTAATTAAAAAACAAAATAATATTGATTAAAAATTAAATAAACACCTCAAACCATTCTGTTTATTAGATAAATACTCGTTATGCACTTATACTAATAAAGAAATCAACATTTAAATAACAAATAGGAACAACATATGAAAAAGCTATCTGTAGCAGTGGCTGTATGTGCAGTTTTAGCATCTAGCTATGCTAGTGCTGAGGTAAGAATTAATGGTTTTGCATCAATTGTCGGTGGTAAAAGTCTGGATAGTGACAGTACTTTGTACGGCTATGATGACGATATCTCTTTTAAAAATGAGAGTAAATTCGCTTTACAATTATCTGCAGACCTACATGAAAAGCTAACAGCTACGGCTCAAATTATTGCGCGTGGAGAGGATGACTTTGACGCTACATTCGAATGGGCATACGTTACTTATGAATACAGCGATGAACTGCAATTTAGCGCTGGTAAAATGCGTGTTCCTTTTTACAAGTACTCTGATTTCTTGGATGTAGGTTATGCTTATCGCTGGGTACGTCCGCCAAAATCAGTATACGGTATCCCATTTTCAACTTATGAAGGAGTTAGTGTAGTTTACAGCTCTCAATTGGGTGATTGGGATTCTACGCTTCAAGGCTTTTATGGTGCATTCGATGGTGATATTGATGTATTTGGAACAGAATTACCTGCTGAATTAAATAATTTAGGCGGTGTAAACTGGAGTCTATCATACGACTGGTTCAGTGCGCGAGCTGCATACATTGTGGCCGACACTAGCATTTCATCAGAGGATAGCGGCCTAATTGGTCTCGTAAGTGTATTGTCTGATAGTGGCTTAACTAATACTGCGAATGACCTAATCACTGAAGAAGATAAAACGAGCTTCGTTGGCGTTGGTTTTTCTATTGATTATGAAAACTTTTTGTTTGATGCCGAATATACGCAATTTGAGGTTGAAGACAGTATACTACCAGAACAGTCACAGTATTACGCATCAGTTGGTTACCGTATTGACAGTGTAATTGTTCATTTTACTTATGAAGACAATGATGACAAACATGACTCATCACGTTTTAATACCATTGAGTCAATACCAACCTTAAATTCAGCTGTAAATGGTGCTCTTGAAGGTCTTCGTGCACAAAGTAACGTATACACAATTGGTGCACGTTATGATTTTCATCCTTCCGCTGCTTTCAAGATCGACTTTAGTCGTTTTGAAGATGACATAACTGATACAGAGACGGATGTTGTAGCTGTCGGTGTAGATCTTGTCTTTTAATTGGAGCCTATGATGAAAAAATTAATTTTAGTAAGTGCACTTTCATTGTGCTCAATTAATGTATTTGCAGAAGTTGCTGTGATTATTAATCCAAGCAATGCTAGCTCTGTAGATGCTGACACAATAAAAAAGATTTATCTGGGAAAAAGTAAGTCATTTAGTAATGGCGATAAAGTTAATCCTATAAATCAAGACGGTACATCTGTAGCCGATGAATTTAACGACAAAGTAGTGGGTAAGTCTAGCAGTCAGTTAAATGCATATTGGTCAAAGCTTGTATTTACAGGTAAAGGTACCCCACCTGAAAAACTAACAACTGACCAAGCTGTTATTGATTTTGTTGCCGCTAATAACGACGCTATTGGCTATGTTGATAGCGCTAAAGTGACCGATAAAGTTAAAGTAATTGCTACTTTTTAGCAGTAAAATTGATATAACCCCAGAGGTTAATGCAGATAGGTTGATAAGTATTTAACTAATCGATAAACCGGCCTTCTGGTTCGTTTATAAAGGCTTCTGAATTTATTCAGAAGCCTTTTCTTTTCCAACCCACTACAACACTTCATCTAGCCAATAGCTACGTACCCAATTCAGAAGACTTCTGTGAACTGAGTGTTGCGACGTGTGTAATTAATATTTTTAACTTAATTCAGACTATGTTTATTGAGAACTCAGGGAGTATCCCTAAATAAATAGAGTAATCGTAAGCTAAAGTAGAGCATCACATATTACTAATAAAGCGAGGGTGAGCATAAACTAGGTATGTCAAATATCCAAAAAAAAGCCAGTCAGCGGTTAACTAACTGGCATCAACCCTTGGGTAGATTTTTATACTGACTCAGTACTAAGCTTTACTCAATTCTAAACTTAGCTGTTGCATCTAATAGGTTGTCTGATAGGTAGTGAAGGTTTTTGGCTACGTCGCGAACAGCAAGTAATGAGTCCATAGTATCTTCGAACGATACATGCATATTTGACACATTATCTACTACCATAGCTGCAACGGATGTTTGTTCCTCTGTCGCTGCTGCTATTTGCGAATTCATACCATTAATTTCTAACATTTGCTCTGCGATTTTCTCTATTGAAATACCTGTTTTCTCTGCGGCTGTAGCATTATCTGTTGCCATATCTCGTGCTGAAGTCATAGCTGCTACAGATTCATTT
>NZ_AUTN01000045.1:0-18735 GCF_000497955.1 Pseudoalteromonas sp. TAE56 | reverse complement strand
CGCCAGTCATACCAACCAGCTTTTTAACCTCATTTTCCATTGCATCAAAGGTACGTTTAGCTTGGTTAATTTGCTGTGTAGCTGCATCGTCAATAACTTCATTAAGGCGTTGCTGAAGTTTTTCAGCTGACTTAACCACAGTGTCACGCACCTGCTCTGTATCTGTTACAAGGTTTTGATTAGCTTGCTTCATAGTTGAAGTAATGTCTTTAGCGTCTTCCACTAATTTTTCAATCATGTCTCGCATATTGTTATTTAGGTCAGTCACCGTATCTTGTAGGTGCTGCTTAATTACTTCAGTTTGCGACTGTAAATGATCAGATGTTGTCTTTAAGCTTTCGTTAGTTCGAGCTGTATTATCTGTAAACTCATTGCCTGCAGTTTGGATTTCTTTACCAATCTTATCCGAGCTTTCAATCAAACGCTCACCAACACTATTAATGCCTTTCTCTGTTTCATGAGCAAACTTGTCTAATAAATCATTAGATGTCTGAACGTGAGCTTTTATGTAATCGTCTGATTGCGTAAGAAGGGTTTTATAATGGTCACTCGCTGTTGTTACAGCAGCCGATATATCGTTCACTGTAGCTTCAACTTGTTTTTGAATTTGCGGGACGGCTTCAACAGCTTTATCGCGCATATCTTTAAAGGCCTCTAAGTGGCGTTCAAGCTCAGCTAATTGATGTTGATTAACTTCCATAACACCTTTTAATTCACCCATCGATTGAGGAATTATTTGGCTTTGCTCACTAATATGAGCAACAGATGATTCAGTTGCAGAAATTGAAGCAACACCATGAGCATATTGGTCACTCATTTCTTTAAGCTGAACTTTATAGTTTTCTTGCCATTCAACTAATTTAATTACCGCTTCATTTAATTGTTTAAAGTTATCACCAAACTGCTCTGTTAAGTTGTTATTAAAATCACTAATCACCTGTTTTAGCGCCTCAATAACTTGCTCTGTAGCTGACTTTGATAAAGTATCTGCAAAGTCTTGTAGTTTAAGCCATAGCCTTTCACTAAACACCTCAAAGTTCTCTTGTTGTTTTACAGCTTGTTCTTGGGCAATATTTATCGATGTTTTTGCATTATCATTAATATCACCACGTAATATTTTTAATTGCCCAAACAGTGTTGACTCTTCATTACCAACAATCGCCTCTTTTAAAACTTTTGTTTCTGCAACCTGCGCTTGCATAGCACCTAATATCGCCTCAGGTGTTGCATGAGAAATGCTATCTTCTAGTTGCTTAGGTTTTAAGAACGAAAACGTAGACAGTGTTTTAAACACTAAAGATAAAAATATACCCGCTAAACTTGTAATAAATGCCGTTTTTAAACCTGCTAGTAATAACGGAATACTGGCTTCTATATCATTTTGATTAAACTCTAATAAACCAAGAACTATACCTAAAAAAGTACCAAATATACCCATCGTAGTTAATAGTGTTGGAACAAACTGAACAAACTCAACTTGCCTAGCCTTTTTGGTGTAAAACAAACCTGAACCAAAAACAAAAAGCATTAAAATTAATACTGCACCGCTAACAACGTTTGTATCAAAACTGCGTAGTAAACTTTCTAGTATATCCATATGATTTATCTTTTGTACTCTCGTAATTAAATAGACAACTACTTTGAAACCTCAAAGCAGAAAACACGCATTAATGGCGAGGAAAAGAATTATAAAGAGGTATAAAATTAAAAGTGGGGATCTGATAGTACTGCTCGGCTTTTATCCATAAAATCTTTAAGTTCCCTTTCGCCATCCACAACTAAAATAAAGCAATACTTTAGTCGTGGCGAGATAGTATATAAATCAACTGTGATAAGCAAAAAAATAATCATAAACAACTAAAAAAGCAGGTTATACAACCAAGTTTTAAGCTTATATTCAGCAGCATTTATTGTTCAGCTAATATTAACCATTAATTATCAGCCGTGTTATTAAGTAACTCGACTTATCGCTGTAGCTCATATTTTTATTGCGGATAAAACCTTTAACATGGCCGATTCATGTTTTTCGATATTTTTTCGACCTAGTCCCACGGGGCCCCAGTCATCGTAACTCATCATAATCGCTTGCTTTAAACTCTCGGCACGATTGTTCTCACGATAGAAGGATTTTTTATCCTGCGGAGAGTAATTGCTAAGCCTCGAGTTACTACTTGGCGAAATTAAACATAAATTTCCAAAGCGATCGACATCCTCCATTTTGCTTGCACCTGATGGATCGGTTTGCGGGAAGTAATGCTCAACAGAAGTTCTGAAACTAAACTGAAAATCATCAAAGTGCTTTTCAAGCTCTTTTTTACCTTTACCATCAAATGTTTCACCATCTGATAAACGCCTCCACAAAAGGTAATCCAACCGATTAAACACAAAGTTCTGAACCCCCGTTCCTTGATGTAATACGCCTAAGCTCTCTTTATTAAGCTCTAAACATTGACCGCCGGTGATTTCTTCAAAATAGCGATCGCTTAAGCGTTCAAGCTCAGTTAAGTAAACCTCTCCATCAATGCTTAAATCCGCATCATGTGTAACATTCCTATTCAAAATACTTAGCGCATCATTTAACCAGCGCTTATAAACTAAGGCTGGGTTTGATACATGAAACATTGCTAATATCATGCGCAGCTTTTCATTTAGTGAGTCTTGGTTTTTACCAAAAGAGGTATTATAGCTAGAGCTTGTGCTAGTACCGCTCGAATTAGCGACTAGAGTTTGTAGGCTCCACTTACGCTTTTCATTATGTTGGTCTGGCTTGATGATGTAGCTATCAAATAGAACTCTGTACTTAAGCAACTCATATACAAAGGTTTTGGTCTCAACTCTCAAGCCATTATCTTTACTGATAAACGCATCAAGTAATTTTTTATCATCAAGCGATACCCCTTTAATCTCAGGCATCAACTTGAGTACATGAAGTAAGAAATTTGAAAAGTCGATAACCGTGCCAAAGCGCTCTTCTTTCTCGCGCTCTTCATCATCGGTATTTTCACTGGGTGTTTTGTTGTCGATAATTTCGCGTAGTGTCATTGCATCTTGTTTTTGCTGTTTACTCGTATGCTTTGCTTGAATCGCATCAAAGCTTTTTGGCATAGTTTGCCAATTGTCACCAAATACTTCTTTACGCAAATCAGATTGAAAACCCATCTGGGTATAGCGCGACATATTCGAGCAAGCATCCCAGATGGTTGAAAAACAGTTTCTTTCATCATCATTGCTCAGTGTAGCCATGAATTTCGCTTTCAATACTTCGTGTTTTTCTAGTTGCTCACCACGGTTATTCATGATCTCAAAGTAGTGATTAAGATCGGTTTGCGGTGGCACAACGACTCTCAATATAGTGACGTTATCTAACAGGTATTCGCAAAACTGCTTAATTTTAGCCTCTGTATCTAGCCCTTTGGTTTTGAAGCAACGCTGAATAATGTTCAACGCAGCATGAATGTTAGGCTCTTCAGGCTCGCCACTTGACTTACCTATATAAATATCTTCTAACGCTCTAGAAGATTTTGGTCGACTATCAAAAGTTAGATTAATGTCTACCCCTGCTAGATCACTCTCACCCAATACTTTTCGATGTTTTAGATACGCCAATAAAATAGAGAGCGTGGTATGCCTTTGCTGTCCATCAATGGTTTCGTATATCACATTTGATTGCTGTGAGTGAGTTGTGCGCTGATACACAACAAGACTACCTAGGTAATATTTTGCTTGTTTTACGCTAACAGTTTCACCTGGCTGAGTATTAAGCCCTGCGGCATCACTAATATCTTGAATAAGCTGCTCGATCTCAGGCGCACCCCAAGCGTAATTCCGCTGATAAATAGGGATAATATATTCAGTTTTCTTATCGAAAAGCGCCCTAACGGATAACTGTTCTACTTGGTTCACATCACTCATTGATACTTCCCGATTTCATTGCTTCAATAGATGCCTGCACGTCCTTAGCATTATTAAACTTAGGCTCTTTGATACAAGGTGGTTGAAAGTTCAACACCTGTTGAGGGTGGACGGCTTTGCGAATTGCTCTAAATAACCCACTACGGCTTTTCGCGTGGTTATCAACTGATTCCATACCGATGCGTTGCAATTCAAGGCGTAAATAATATGCCCAGCGATAACAAATCTGCGTCGCTTTTTCTAACTCCACATCACCAAATTTGTCGAAGTAATACATCACGGTACACAAAAATAAATTACGCACATAGCTATCCCCTTTACGGTGACTGCCACTGTACCTAGTGTAATTATTAACGAATGAAGCAAGTCTTGCCTCGTTGCCAACAAACAAGCTTGTGTGAATGGCCATATAATGCTGAATATACTCAAAAAATCGCTTACCGTTGATCATCACCTGTTCTACTTGAAATGGATAACTCTTGGTTTGCTTGTCCCATTTTCGCGCAGGATCGCCATTAAAGGTTTCAACCGCGTAATCGAGCGCCAGCATTGCATCCACATAAGCGTACTGGGTGTTATCCAGGTTGATCCCCTTGAATACATCAATGTTATGACGACTAAACGTAATGCCATAATCACCGTCAATCCATCGGCGCATACGGAACAAGAACTCCCCCATGATGGTGTGCAAATTGGCTGAATCATCATCAGGGTTAACGCCCTGCTCCCAAAGGCTTACATGGTGCAAGCGTTCTGTTTGTGTCGTGGCGTCCATCATTTCACGCAGGTGATACGCTTTGAGTAAATCGTGCGGCGCAAGGGCTTTACCACGGGCATTCTGAGAATCAAAAAACTGAAACGCTTCACTCAAATCATCTAATGTCACTTGAATAAGCTCGCACTTGTTAAGCACAAAATTAAGCAATTCCTGCTTTTCGGGGGCAGTCAAACTTGCTACTCGTTCAGAAATGATCTGAGCATTATTTTTGAGGTTGTCGATACTGACTGATGATTCAAACTTATGTTCAAGCAAAGTGGATGAAATAGCTTTCTCAGCCCCATCAAGAATGGTGCAAAGCAGCGTTAAACTGAGCAGCCGCTGCTGCCCATCAACGATGTTCAGTGTCTGTTTTTTATTCTCATTCACTGATTCTTTATCTTGATGCAATACAACAGTACCGAGCCGATAACACGGCTTAGTGCGGTGATTAAAAATATCATCAATTAACTGATTAACGTGCTTAGGCTGCCATTTGTAAGGCCGTTGGTACTCAGGAATCGTGAGTTGTTGCGCTAACAACTGCGCAATAGTTTGTGGTTTGTTGAAGACAATTGCCATAGTTACAACGCCTTTGCGATTATGGCATCGGTGAGGTGGAGTTTAGTCGTTTGTGCGTCGGTTAAACGGGCTTTAAGTTGATCGCACAGCGCCATTAGTTCATCGACTTTAGTCACGATGCGTTTCAGCTCTTCTAAAAGGGGAACTGTAACTAGTAATGAACCTATATGAGTTTGATTAACCGTTTTAAAGGCAAGTAGAATAAACTTACTGATTATATCGGTTTCGCTGAGCTTTCTTTTATCCATAACTTAAACCATCCCTAAATACTACGCTATGAGTGCGCACAACTCGTTGATTCAACGTGTTTCGTGCTGTTTAGTGATGCTATATAAAATAGGGTTAATAAGCAAAAATAAAAGGTAAATTAAAACGAGAGACACTGTCTCTCGTTTTTACTTTGGGTTTATTTTTTTAAGGCGTAATACGATCATTCATTGTTTAAATATAACCATTTAACACTATGAATATTTGCATTTATTTTCCGCAGCAATTTTTATACTTTAAATTAGAGCCACATGAACAGGGTTCATTTCGTCCTAATTTAGTGGTTTTAATACAAGGCTTTTGCGGTTCTACTTTTACTTTGTCACCTTTAATTTCCTCTAGTAAACCAGAAAATAGCTCTCTTATTTTTAAGTACTTTTCATCAAGGTACAAAACTGCATCTAAGTTACCAGTAGCAATTGCTTGGCATAAGTAATTTTGAGCTAGTTCGTCATCTTTTTTAACTAACTCACCTTTGTAATAGATTTTACCTAATTCAAACATTGATTTATTACAGCCTAGCCCTACTGCTTTTTTAAAACTCTCAACTGCTTTATCACCATTAATTGAGCTAGCTTTACCTGAAGAATATAAAACACCTAACCTCTGATATAGAAAAACAGTATGCTCAGCCTTTTTGTGGTTAAGGTATTTATGTGCTTTTTTATAGTCTTCACCTAAATAATGGCACCAACCTAAATAAGCGTAAGCGGCGTAAAAGCCTCTTTTTGCTAATGCGTTTAGTAATATTATTACCTCAGTAATATGTAGGTTATCTACTTTATTGTTGAAACATAAAAGAGCATATTTAAATAGAATTTGATGGCTTTGCTGAGCAATACTAATTTGTTTATCATCAGAGCTAATAACATCCGTTATCGTTTTTTTTGAGCAAAGTTGAAAAGCACTTTTATAAGACTCAGCCGCAAAAGCATACATAGTCTGTGCGCGTGCAGTGAAAGATTTGTCATCTAAGGCTTCGTTTTCAAACACTTTGCCCATTTTTTCGTAAAAAACACCTAAACTTAAATACTTTTTATAATCACAAGAGATTAAACAGTTAAACCATAAGTCTTTATGTTCTTGGCCTCCCACATCTATTAGCTCATATTGAGGTAAACGCTCACCAAGCCCCAAGCTCAGATAAGCACTTTCTAATAAGTCTAAGATTTTTGTTCTTGAGGCTAACGCCTTTTTTAGTAATACCTCGTTACTTAACTCCTTATTGTGTACTCCATCATTTGTTAAGTCTCTAACACCATGAAATAGCTCTCTATCAGCTCCATGAATTGCGCAGATATCTGCTAGTTCATTTATTTGCTCCCATAAGTTTTTATTAGTAAATTCATAACTATGGCGCTGCGCATATAGTAAGCATAAGGTCTCAAGTATTTTACGAAACTTAAACAGACTAACATCAGGGCTTACGTTCATTAGTAATAGTGCATTTTTGTAATCTGACGCAATAGACTCTTTAAACAATGCAGCAAATTGTTCATCATTATTTATAGTGCTCATGCTAATACCCCCTGTGTATACGCGGCGTTATTTTTAAGCTGATACTCGCTATGACTAATGAGGCTAACTGTATTATCCTTTTTATATCGGCTAGTAAACGTCTCCCAGTTTATTTCACAGACCTCTAATGCTTGCTTCACACCTACATCTAAAATTAAATCACCATAAACATATCCATTTTGAGTTGCGCTATTTTGATAAAAGCGTCCTTGAGGGTTAATCATTAAATAAGAATTTGTCATTGCTTCGTTATCTTCCGCCACCATGACTTCTTTCAATGAAGCGTGACGTTTTACAAACCCAGAAAACTGATCATCAGAAACTAATAAGTTGTTATTTAATACAGGCAGCACCTGAAAAACTTTCCACTTTTCGGGTTTTATATCTGCTATTAGCTGCTCGAATGATTCTTGGTAATTAAGGCTATTAACAACAGTGTTTACCTTTATTGTAATGGATGGATTAACGTTACGAAGCTGTGTAATTGCTTTAATTAAATCGTGACTTCCAAAAGACTTCCCTTTACGATCTATTCGGCCAATATCTTCACGTGCAGTTAAAAATTGGCTGTCAAAGCTGATCCCAATCATTGAAAAGATGGCACCATAGTTGTTTATAAAAGAGTCTGTTAGGTAATGGCCATTGGTAATTAGCGATAAATTAAAGCCTAGCAACTTGGTTTTTATAATTAACTTTTCAAAACGTTTTTTAAGAATTAACGGCTCGCCCCCTGCAAAATTGATACGCACACTTTTATAAGGGAAAACCGCTTTTACTTGGTTGGTATTATCGTCAAAAAAGTAATTAGCTAATTTTTCAAGCATTAACTCTGCGTCTTGGCCATTAGCTTGTATTTCGCTGGGACGATCCCACTTTGCATAGCAAAATTTGCATGAGTAATTACATACTTCTGTAACGTGATAATTAATAACTAATTCATCGATAGAGTTATTCATGTGAACCTCCTAACACAAGGTTCAATAACGTTGTTTTAATAGCTGAATCAGCTAATGAAAGTTCATTGGTTTCATTGAGTAATGAAAAAAGAATTAAATGGTGCATTATAATCTCCTAATATCACAGCGGAGTGCGGTGACTTCAGGAGCAAGTATCAAACTGTGAAATTCACAAAAAAGGAAAGGCAGTAAATATTTTAATATTTATTTAGCAATAAACTATATTCTTCGTATTCTGCTTTTTTAGTGTTGTATAGAGTTACTAGCCATTGGCCATGTTCGCTAATAAACGCATCTGGGTTTTTAGTAATTAGTTTACCTAGAACACCAAACTCGCCTTCGATCACAGCCTTAAGAGCTAAATCATATGGGCTCGATTGCGTATCAAACTCAATAGAATTAGCAATCATCTCCAATGAACTATATTGGCCTTCATTAAATGGATATGGAATTTGATCTTGTGACCAATCTATATTTTCATCTGATAGAAAAAGCCTTAAATCACCAATACGCTTATCAAGTGCTTGAAAGAGCAATTTTTTAGCCTTCCACTCCTTGGCAAATTGATCAAAACTTTCAGTATTGATTTTTTCGCCATTGAGCCAATTTACAACTAATTTTTTATCTTCAAACAACGTATCTAGAATAACCAGGTTACGAATAAATACATGATTACCTGCTTTAATAGGCTTTGGCACATAATCGACTGACTCTGATTTTTTATCTGCCTCATCAAGTAGTTTTGCTTTGAGGTTTTTATCTTTAACGTAATAATTTAAACGGCTTCTCAACCGCTCTGGTAGCAAGTTGCGGTCAATTCCTAAAGCTTGACAGGCAACCGCTGCAATACTTTTATTTTTACCAGCCATACTGCTCACCATGACAACCAAGGCGTTGCTCTACTTTATGAACAGTTAAAGCCCCTCTAGCAATGTATGCGTAATTAATTTTGTAAGTATCTACTTTACACCGTTTTGCTACTCTATAAATTGCACCGACACACATACCTGCCAAATTTGCCTCTTTGAGAGATGTACTTAAAGAGCTGAGCAGCGACTCCTTTTGTTCTAAAAACTCTGAGCAAGACTCTTTAAGGTTAACCTTGTAGTAGAAATCATACCCAGTGCATTGACCCGCTAAATGTGCTTCAGTCACAGAGGTTGAAAGCCTTTCTAATA
The DNA here is from genome assembly GCF_000497955.1 of Pseudoalteromonas sp. TAE56. Classification (NCBI taxonomy): domain Bacteria; kingdom Pseudomonadati; phylum Pseudomonadota; class Gammaproteobacteria; order Alteromonadales; family Pseudoalteromonadaceae; genus Pseudoalteromonas; species Pseudoalteromonas sp. TAE56. The sequence continues at coordinate 9,565 of NZ_AUTN01000045.1, read as the reverse complement.
GCGAGCGCTGTTGCTCTTTTTTTTCTTTACATGCAAGGTCTATATCAACGTTTGCTAAACTGCTGGCACTGAAAAGAATGAATACAACTAATATAAACCCTTTAAACATTAGCTGTGCCTGCTTCTGCTAAGTCTTTTTCAACTACTTGCTTTGATGGTTTTTCGTCAGGCTTAAAGTTAATTAGACACGAAATAAATAAGCTAATTATTATCATGTCATCAATCCAATAAGCGTTGTATCTACTCACAATAAGAAAAGGAATAATGCCTAGTAGGCTTACTTTTATTAGTACGTTTAGTGACTGAATACCTAATAAGCTGACACTAAACCGAAAAGGAGTGATAGCTAATTTTTTATATTTCCCAATTAAATTGCTCGCTGTTTTAATATTTATAATCCAAAACCAGCCTACTAGTAACTTAACAAACAAATTATCCTGAGTTTTAACCAATACTAAGAGGCTAATAACCCCAAGCACTAAAATAACTATTAGCGTGATTAAGAAGTGAAATAAAGAATGAGCCCAACTGCTAGGTTTTGATAACTGCTCTATTTGGTTAGCTCTTGAAAAAAAGTAAAACTTTGCTGAGTTTCTAATTAAATCAGGCTTTTTTAGCTGAGATAAATATTCAAAAGCAATCATTTGTTTAGCTTTATATGTTGCAAAGCCATTGTCTGATAATTGAAAATCTTCATTTTCGTCTAATAAGGTATTTTTTTTATCTAAATACACTATTGAATCTAGCGCGGTGGTAACCTTTTCATCACTTTTATCTAATCCTTTGGGTACTTCAAATCCTGTGTCTTTTTTTAGGGATGCAAGGTTTACTCGCCATTGCTGTATTAATTGATTCTGGGAGAGAGGGTTATCTTGAGTTTCTGCTTCTACTGTTTCAGTATTTTTACTAGTGTTCGAAGGCTCATTATTACTTTCCATACTTCTATTAATATCCTTATACAAATAACTAAAATGAAGTTTTTCTACTGTTAAAACTAAAGCTCTTATATTTTTTATACTTTTAAGCAGAGTGACAGTTAGGCACTTTAATCCATTAAAATCACTTCCTAAGGTGGATTTAACATGCATAACCTGATGATACCGCAAAGATTGAGACTTTATAAAACTTAATTTTAAAAATATGAATGGGTTCTTAATTACTAAATTATGATTTCACTTAAGCGCGCTAGTGCCACTCTACCGCTTTTACTAGCCTAGCCAACTTATAAAATGGCTATTTTTATTTATTAAAACTTCATTCAATCAAAAGGGGCTTCTAATAGAAGCCCCTTTGCTCTCATACAAACAAAATTTATTTTACTAAGTTTTTCAAATCTGCAGCAACACCGTTATACTTTTTCCAATTTTCAACAGACTCTATAATTTCTGCATTCGGAGACAATAGGCCTAGTGTAAACTTTTCATCACGCTTAAACAGACCTAGTGAAATATAATCATCTACGCGAAGCATCCCCGTACGATTATAACTAACACCATCTGAGTACACTAATGAAGTCTGGTTCATTTCAAATGCTGGTCTGAACGGTATATCTTGAACATATGAAAAACGCGCATTAACTGCTTCGCCACTGTCATATTCAACAGAAACACGCTCTTCAAAATCAACTTCAAAAGCAACGCCATCAAATTCACCTGCACTATCATCCGCTAAGCCCGTATAAACAGCATGGTACCAATCACGATCTCGAAGACCCATACCTACATTCACAGCTGCAGAATAGTTATCCATCCACATGAAGCCACCACCATATCTTCTTCCGTTTACTATCTTTTCTACTTGAAACAATAGCGCGGTACCCGCATCTGATTTATGACCATAAACTAAGTTGTAAGTTAAACTGTAATGATCTTGGTTTGATATAGCCATCAAACCATCACGCGCAACGGTAAAGTTATAACACTCAGCATCCACATCTGCGTTTAAAGGTTGCCCTGAATCAACATACACATTTTTTATACAAAACTGCTCCCAAGAATTCTCAGCTTTAATAGTTGCTTGGCCATACTGATCACCATCAAGGCGGTCAAAGTGGTATACATTCCAATCACCCACAAACGAAGATAGCGTGGTATCTTGGATGAAATCACCCTCTACAACGTCAACCTCTACGCTAGGTACCTTTAAATAAAGCAAACCATTTTCATCAAGCTCAAATGAAATCTCACTGGCAACAACACCCGACTCAAGCGCTGCATAAACAGTATCAGTAGCAAGAGAGACGTCATACGGCACATCCGTTAAGGCCACACCTTCTTGTAATAATTTAATTGCATAGTCAGATGCCAAGCCAACCAAAACAGCCTGTGCATTGCTATCATCTAGCGCCGTGTAGTCACCTTCAAACACACTCACATCAACCGACCATAAATCTGCGATTGCTTCAACAGAGTAACCAGAGTCTACAGCCATTGTTGTTACAGGGCTTACATTCGCTGAGCCAGCTTCTGCATACATAGTGTATGAGTGGCCCACAATGTTGCCCTCATTTACGTTCGCTGTTTTCTCTGACACTGCATCAACAATAATTGCTGTATCTGTGTAGTCACCTGACACTGTAAATGTACCTGATGCTGATGTTAGGCCTAAAAACTCAGATTCTTCACACACTAAGTTTTGGTTTACGTCTGCACAAACGCGAGCATCGCTTAGTGGTCCTACAGTACCAATAACAAAATCAACATTGGTAACAACACCAGTTGATGTGTCACCAGTCGAGTCCGGTACCTGCGTTTCAGAGCCAGAACCAGAACCACCACCACAAGCCGCAAGTAGACTACAAAGAGATAAGGTAATTAATTTTTTCATTTTTATATTCCAATATTTTTAAGGTAGGTAAGCAACTGAGGTGCCTGAAGATTAAACTTTGATTTTTAGCCTATTTTTTGTTTGTAAGCGCGCTCCACTTAGAGCTCTCTTTAAACGACTTACAACAACTCAGCTGTTGGCTACACTTTTAAGATGTTCTAGTAAAATTCCCATTAACTTTTCATCGTATTGTGATGTCCCGTCAGGGCTTACAGAAACAGGATGACTTAAACGATATTCAACTTTTGACTTACCGCGATACAAAAAGATTTCCAAATCTACATTCGCAACCGTACCACCTGAATTAAATGCAAAACTATTCTTGTAAACTCGCTTATTTGACTTGTTTTCATTAGGTCGCTGCTTTAACTTCCTCTCAAAACTTGTTTGAACAGATGCAGGGTCAAAATCAACATCAAATGAGCCACTTGAATAAACATATCTATCAATATCTTTACCCGGTTTATCCATCACATTATCGAGTAACTCTTGAAGTGTTTTGTCGCTTATTGGGGAAGATATTGGAATAAACAATGCGTCAGAAGCATCTTCTGCAGTCGCAGTCATTGCAGGTAAAAGGTTAACTTTAAAAGATTCAGTTGTTTCTTCAATTTGGTAAGGAAATGCAGTGTGAACTTTTGAAAGGTAAGTACTGCCTGAGCGAAATTTATCCCCGCGAAAGTAGGTAATCTTCACTTCAGAATCAGTTAGAGAAACTTTTTTACCCCATATTGATTTTATGTCTGCCGTTTGCCACTTTCCACATTCGATATCGCATTGCGTATATCCAGTATGAGCTGAAACATGCTCCCTTAAAGCATTTTTCACAGTCCCTAAAGTGACAACATTACTTGCAACGCCTGGTAGTTTTTTATATTCAAGTGTTTTATTTTTAGCCGTTAGACTCAACGGGATATCCCTGATATCGGGAGTTGACTTACAACCCGAAACAAAAGATAAAATAACAGCGATTACAGCAAGTCTTTTTAAGTTCATTATTAATAATTCCTTCTTATTTAAAGTTTAATTAAATGCGATTTTGTAAACTTATATACAATGGTTTTGAAGCATGTTTTTTCACGAAAGGAATATCTATGATTTTTTAAAAGGGAGGTAGTGAATAAATATAAAACAGTGTGATTTAGTGTGAAATATCATAATTATTAAATAGTTATAAATATCATGGATATTGTTGAAATAATCAAAACAAATGGTTAAACTCCCCGAAAAAATAATAAAGCTCGTCCTGTGAACTATAAAATCAATGACTTTTTAATCTCACCAAATATCAATTCAGCATCAAAAAACAACGAAAAATTTGAACTGACCTCTCAAGAAATAATTGCACTTAAGCTGTTTTTTTCATCCGATGATGGTTTTGTTGATACGCAAACTCTTGAATCAGAAATTTGGGGGGAGCGCATTGTAACCAAAAACTCTCTTCGCAAGCTAATAAGTGATCTACGTTTAAAATTTGGTGATAGTGAGTCATTTAAAAACATAAGAGGTAGAGGCTACAAACTCAAATTTGAATCGATTGAACCCCCAAAGGTTGCTCAAAAAAAAGTAAATAATTATAAGTACTTGTTCACTTTACTATTTATTATTTTGATATGTATTGTGGCAATTTTATCTTATAGCTATAAGGGGAAGATTGAAGCGTTACCGAAGGTTTCTACCCAAACCGTTTTTGAATCTAAAGATTATATTTTGGACTATGCAACTCATAACAATTCGCTATTTGTTACTGCGCGAGACAAAAACACATCAAAATTATACAAAGTTTTAAATCGTCAAAACACAGTGTTAATGTCGGAGAGTTATTCTGGTGCTTATCGCGGCTTAGAAATTCATAAAAGTGGCCGCACAATAATGCATGTAGTTGAAGATTCAAAATGCAAAATTAAAATCTTCCAAAAGCCTGTTGAAGACCAAATAGATGAGATTCCCTGTAACAGGCAAAATGCATTTCCCTCTTTTGATTGGATTGATGAAAATAGGTTTTACATTACTTTTAACGTTGATCCGAGTTCATCAATTAAACCTTTTATATATGACCTGAAAACTAAACGATTAGAAGAGGTTTTTAGTACCAATTTTGAGTCAGAAAATAATAAAAATTTTATTGATGCATACATTAAAGGACACAATGATGGCGTATTTTCATTAAGAGAAAATCATTTAGATAAAATGTCTTTGACTTACTTTGAAGGTAATAATAGGAGAACACTTTATAAATTTAGAGCTAAACCTTATTCCGTTGCAGTTGCACAACAAAACCTATTCTTTGTAGGTAATAATAATGAACTATTTATGTTGCCCTTATCAGATGACATATTATCTCAAGATATAAATTTATCGCTATTGATGGCATCACAAGCTACCAAGATTGATGACCCTTTAGTTCTTGAAGAACAACTCTATTTCTCTTTAGGTAACGTTTCCAAGGAAGTTATATATAGTTCATCTGGGGATTTTACTTATAGCTTAGAAAATGGTGTTAGAGACTTCACCTATACTGATAAGGTGCTTACAGTTTTAGCATTAACCAATAGTGGTTACGCAATAGAACAACTCAAAGATGGACTTGTATTTAATACTTTTTACTTCGATTCAAACCTCAGCCTCAGACATATAGCTTTTTTTAAAAACAAAATATTCTTGGCTGGTGCTGATGGTGTTTATAAGTTAGACGAAAATAAGCTGATTCAGATTAGCAATAGAAAAACTATCGAGCTCGTGTCTAACGGTAAGTGTATGATCGCAGAGGGTGACGGTATTCATTTATTTGAACAAAAAAAACATACCTTCATGAAAATAGTAGAGCAGGGTGAAAGAGCATTTCAAAGTGAGCAAGGGTGTTTATTTGTTGATACTCTAACTGGGAATATTGTTAATGAAAAACGTGAAATAATAAGTAAGCAAACAAAGAAAAGACTATTAATTGAGCATAAAGGAAAACTTGCACACAGATACAATGTCAAAGAACAAACACACATTGTGGATATTAAAACCGGTAAAGTAATAGAAAGAACGAGAGAGCGAGCCCGATATACAAAGCTTATTTCCTATGAGGACGATATTCTTTATTTAGGAGGAGCTGATGTTAATACTTCTATTTTGAGGTTGAAATTAGATTAAAAGCTTATCAGCTATAATCACCCTGAGCTTTTTATAGCTAAGGTATTTAATTTCCGTTGCGTGAGTGAAAATATTGAAATATTTTGGGTCAGTAGCATGTTTTAAAAGTGCGATTTTATTGCCTAATTTTACTAAATCAAAAATACCACGTTTTTCTAAAAGCACTCGCTTTTCATTATTTAAAATACTGAGGTGGTGAGTCGAATTAACCACTTAGAAGTTAAGGTAATAATCACTATCAGCCGCGCTGGTAATAGAATCACTTAAAGATAACATGAACTAGATTGCTGCATTATTTAAATCATAAAACTAAAAAAGCGCCCTGATTAGCTCGGAGCGCTTTGTGTTTAGGACAAATAAACAGGTTTATACAAGTTTAATGAGGAGATGCTTAAGCATGACTTTCATGCTTGGTGTGTTACTTATTCGATAGTATTCGTAGTTATAAATACCGGTTATCATTTTGGTACAAAACAGGCTGAGTACAAATAACCACGTTATTTTACCTGTTGTTTGAAACAATATATGAAGTACCGCACTCCCGATAAAGCTAATTGCGGTGTAAACTACTTCAATACGGTACTGCTTAAAAACGTTTGGCCGCTTTAACATTAGAAGCTATCATCAAATGCGCTGAATGAATCAAAACTATTACTGCCAAATGATTCATCAATTTCAATTATAGTTTGATTACTGGTGTTTATACCCACCACATTGCCGCCAACATCTACAATATTAGCGCTCGCATTTGTAATAGGCAATCCTGTAGAGGGATTAATAGCAATATCAGTAACGTCATTATTTTTCATTTTTTAAACCTTCTTAATTATTAATTACACTTCACAATTTAATGATTTCGTGATAAAAAACAAACTGTTTGACTGCGCAGCTCAGCAACAAACAGTTTGAATAAGGCATTCACTCCTCTTCTATTTTTACTTAATTTTTTTTAAGCAAAAAACCTTTCCTATTTATCTAAAAAATTCATTAATAAGTTTAATTTGAAGGCGGTTTTGTCTGAAAGACGTTATTAAAAACGCATTTTTCGGCACGAAAAACTGCAAAAAAAAAGGCGTCTCAGAATGAGGCCAACAAGCGCGTAATGTGGCATAAGCGAAGCTTAGGACACATGGAGACAGCGCGAATGTACAGCTGGTCTGTACTAACCGCGATAGTGTTTCGCATCAGCGAAATTCGATTAAAATTTTGCAAAAATTGATATCGAACCATCTATTTTCGTAGAAAATTACAGCAGATGAAAAATGCAAATTATGGGGCACCCATTGCATTGTCAGGAGCGGCAGTATGGCGGTTAGTACAGAGCGTAGCGAGGTGCATTCGCGCGGGGTCTAAAACGCTAGCGCGATAGCGCGTTGAGGCGGCTCGTTGCGGAGCAACACCAGAGCTGGCGGGCGTTTTAGACCCTAAGGTTGAACAACGAAGTTGAGAAGCCATCCGCTGAAGGCGGTTTTTCTCAATGGTTTCATCCCTCGTTTCATTAAAAGAGCAAACGTACAACGTCTTGCAATGAATACCGTAATATTTTTGCCTAATTGAAATAAAGAATAACCTATAAAGTAAGACCTCCTCTTAAAGAGGAGGCCTTACTTTATAGGTTTAATTCACACAAATTTTCTACGTTTAAAAAACACGCTTATTAAAAATAAAAAATAAATTGGATAATTTTACATAAAACGCAATTAGTTCGTTCTTCGACATCCTATTTAGAAATTCCGAAATATCGCAATCCTATAGGAATTTATAAATATGAGTGACCAAAAACATACCCAACAATTTTCACAAAACAGTGAATCAACAAACACACCTAATCCATTACATCAATTAAGAAAAGCCGATAGCGTGCTTAGTATTGTTCAGGCCGATATTCCTCAACCATGCATTATTGTGCCTTCGATATTAACAGCCGGAGAGGCTACGCTGCTTGCTGCCGGAGCTGGCTCTGGAAAAACCTATATTTCTCAGTATATCGCTGCGTGTGTCGCTGCTGGCATTACTAGCTTTGGTAATGAGCCGTGCGAAGCTAAAAAAGTTTTGTATATTGATGCTGAATTAGGCTTGCATCAGATACAAGCACGTTTTGGCAATATTTTTAACGCGATAGGTGCTGGACCTGGTGACCAATTTTTTAGAGTAATCCATAAAAAAAGCTTTAAAGGGGGAATACCCAACCTTGCAACGCCTGACGGTTTTGATGCACTCGCCAGTGATATTGAATGGGCCGATGTAGTGATTTTCGATAACCTATCCGCACTGTATACTTCCGCAGAGGAGCTCAATCAAAACGACTGGAACTACTACAACAAATGCATTGACGCATTGCGAAACGAAGGTAAGGCGATTTTGATACTGCACCACACAGATAAAACAGGCAAAAACTACCGTGGCCATACTGAAATTGCGCGTGCTGTTGATAACGTGCTCATTGCAGCAAAAGATTTAAAACTGAGTACTAATGCAGTGACTGTGGTTGATATAGCGCAGTCTAAATCACGCAACGGCGCCAGTAGTGAAAAGCTTATGAGTATCGCGTTTGGTGATGTATATAACGATGGGCAATTTTTGATGGTTCGCGCTAAATAAGCAGTCAATTTCGCATACTCGGGAGTTATATAAATTATGACTCCTGATTTAGTGAACACGAATGCAAAAAGATAACGACTATACTCACCAATACGCCCGCTATTTTGACATTGATATGCGATATAACGTAGGTGCTAACAACTATCAAAAGGGTATAAACCGTACTGCTCTAACAGTTCTTATTGCGGTCAGGTTTTCTATTGTCGCGCCAGTGATTATTCGCTGGCTCTATAATATAAGTCAACCTCAAGCACTTGCCCATTTAAATAAGTTAGTAGACGAAAAGCTGTTAACGATGGTCCCTACACATAGAAGCCCCGATGGGCGGGTTTATATTCCTAGCTACTCAGGAGCTAAATACGCACAAGAACAAACCAGTATCGATTATTACTTTCGCTCAAAATCAAACCCCGCACTGCAGGTTAACCACAACCACATAGTGCACGATTTAATGAATGCATTTATTGCTCTGCGCGGATTACATAATCATACCTCAGATGGCGTTTACAGGCCGCTATGGACAGGATTTTTATCTGAGCCAGAATTTAAACGATTATATAACCAAAGCAGTGCGCGAATTGTAGACGGTGTAGCCGTATTACCAAATAAAACCGTCGTTGCCATCGAAATTGAAAACTCATTTAAAAATAAATCGACGCGTCAGACTATCCTGCTCAAATACCTCGACTCACTTAAAGCAGGCCATTACCAACAGGTATTTATATTTTCACAATCTACGCAAATATTTGATGATATAAAAAGATTGCACACTCAGTTGATGGATGAACTCCCCGAGCGTATAAACAAGAAGACCCAACAACCATTCATGACTCACGAAGATGGTGCATTACTGGAATCTGCGATTGTGTATCGCACAAAATTTTGTGATGAAATTACAGCGTTATTTTATTCATAAAAAAGAGCATCAAAATGATGCTCTAGAAGTTAATGGCGATTAGACCACTGCGCAATAATATCCAATGTCAAATGGCTTGCG
>NZ_AUTN01000044.1:0-4884 GCF_000497955.1 Pseudoalteromonas sp. TAE56 | reverse complement strand
CCCGCGCCGCCAAAAGAAGTTAAAATAACGGGCGCTGTTACTGCTAACACTTCTTTTTCATGGGCGAAAAATGAGGACGAGAACATTGCTGGATATAAAATTTATTGGCGTTATACGAGCGAGCCGCAATGGCAGTTTAGTAAATACGTGGGTAATGTTTCAAAATATACGCTTGAAAATGTGGTAATTGATAATTATTACTTTGGTGTAGCTTCTGTTAGTAAAGACGGTGTTGAGTCACCCGTAGTTTTTCCGGGTGATGTAGGTTCGTTTGATCACAATATAAAATAATAGTTTGCTTAAAAACACAGCAAACAGAGAGCTTTAAGGTGCAAATGGGAGTTTTATGCTTGCACCTTATTTACTAAGCCCTTAGAGTGTAAAAAAAGAAGTAAAAGGTTATTAAAAATGGAACAACAAGAAAAAAAGCCGTTAACAGCAAAAGAGCAAGTTATAACTGATGAGCAAAGAATGCAGTGGCAACGGGAATGTTTTCAAGCAGCGCAAAAGCATTTAGCCGAAAAAGGCATTATGCCGAAATCAGTAGTTGATAAAGACAGCCGATTTTTAGCACCACTTTGTGCAATGTGGAAATTTAAAGCCCAGAACGGTAAAACATATTGGGTAGTTACAGGGCGATTACCTACAGATCATGCTGAGGTAAGTGCAGCTACAGATGCTCGCGATGCAATGCGTTATTTTTCATTGCAGTGGCAATTAAAAGCGGATCAAATTATGAGTACAGGCGCGCGTGATAAAACTCAGGTAGATTTTGCTAACTTACTTATAAATAGAGCACATGGCTTATACGAAATGTATGATAATGAACCACTGTGGGCTAATGAACCCAAGTAGTTTAGGTAACTTAAGTTTAGTTTAAAATAATAATGTGGAGGGCGTTAGTTTATTTATTGCCCTTTTCTTTATCTAATGAACAAGTGTGAAGGGGGTTGTTTTAAACGCTGAAACAGGGCATTGCATGCGTTGCCTGGGTATTCCCGCTTCCATAAAAACATTTCCTTGCTGAATAAAGCCATTTCGCTTAAAACGCTCTACCTCATTTAAAATACAATTAATGCTTACTTCCTCTATACCTTGGTTTGACGCTAATTCAACAATAAAATTGAGAAGTGATTTATATACCTTGCGGTTACGATGCTCGGGTAATACAGCTATTCTGCCGATTAAGCCATCTGTACATAATCTACCTGTTGCAATAGGGCAGTTTGCATCGTCTGTGACAAGTACATGTAATGCAATTTTATCTAGGCTATCGAATTCGATGTGCTTGGGGATATGTAACTCGTAAACAAAAACTCGCTCTCGAATTTTTTGTAACATATCTTTTTTTATATCCCATTCAACTTTATCAACCAGATAGCCCATTGCAAACTCCTATTGATACCAAATTAAAATGAGTAAGTAATCGCAGCAAAATTATTTAAGCCAATATCAGGTAAAATTAAAATTTTTAGCTAACCTGTATACATAATATTTTACGCCGCAAAATGCTCATCATTACTAATAAAATTGGTATTATTATTCTTGGTCTATATTAAACCAGATCCCCTCATTAACAAGTGTAGTAAAGGTTTGAGTAAATACTAAACTTGGGTTTGTTAAGTTTAATGCTGAACTTTCAAACTCAGTATTATCGGTAAGTAGTTTTACCGCCGCTAAGTCAGTTAATGGCATAGCGTAATTTTCACCGTTAACACTTAATAGCACTTCGGTATCGAGCTGCTGGTAAATAGCACGCGTACCACCTAAACGCTCAAACACAGTTTCTTCATCACTTAAATCATCGCTTATTTGCTCTGATGTAAATGGAGGCTCTACTGGTGCTAAATCCATTTCATGTTTGGGCTGACTAAGCGTTGAGCCTAACCATTGTTTAAATAAATCGTCATTTTCTAAAAGTGCCGCCATCAGTGTTTTAACTTTATCAACTTCAAGGTTTGTAAGTTCACCTTTTGATTTTCTTAGTGTGATGTTGTGATCGGTATAACGTTTTTGTCCGCTTTCGGTATCAATAATATGATCGGCAAAGCTCGACAATAAATCTTGTTGATTTGGGGCTCTAAAACCAACTGAATAATTTAGTGCGTTTTCTACAGCGTAACCTTCGTGAGGGCACCCTGGTGGAATATACAAAATATCGCCAGGTTCTAAAATGCAATCTATTACGGCTTCAAATGCTTCAACCTGAAGTAGTTTTTTGTTTTGAGCAAACTGCTTAAGTGTTGGATCGGGTAAGCCTACACGCCAATGACGTTTGCCTTCACCTTGAATAATAAATACATCGTATTGGTCTAAATGTGGACCCACACCACCATTAGGCGTTGAATAGCTGATCATTAAATCGTCTATGCGCCAGTTGGGAATAAACCTAAAAGGTTCTAGCAGTTGTGCAGCATCGCTATGCCAGTGATCAACTGCTTGCACGAGTAAAGTAGAGTGATCGTCAGTTAATTGCTCAAAGTCTTCAAATGGACCTTGGTGTGTTTGCCAATCATTTTTATGATTGGTGATAATACGCGACTCTATGCTTTCTTCCATTGCTAGGCCGGCAAGTTCATTAGCATCAAGCGGGTCTTGAAAATCAGCAAAACCTTGTTTGATTAAAAGCGGCTTTTTTTGCCAAAAATGGCTTAAAAACTCTTGCTCAGACAAATTATTTATTTTTAATTGGTACATACATTATGCCTACTAGTTAGTGCAATGAGGTTAAAACAAAAAAAGCGAAAGGATGATCCTTTCGCTTTTTAAAAGAGCAATTTAGTTTTAAACTAAATCATCAATAAACTCAACAGCGCGGCCAATGTAGTTGGCAGGCGTTAATTTTTTCATTTCTACTTTAGCGTGCTCTGGAAGGTCTAAACCATCGATGAAGTCAGCCATAATTTCTTGATTTACGCGTTTACCGCGTGTTAAATCTTTAAGTTTTTCGTATGGCTTTTCAATGCCATACTTACGCATAACCGTTTGAATCGGCTCAGCTAGCAATTCCCAGTTTTGATCAAGCTCGTCAGCTAAACGTTGCTCGTTTACTTCTAGCTTGCTTACACCTTTAAGTGTTGATTGGTATGCAATAATTGCATAACCCATACCAACACCTAGGTTACGTAATACCGTTGAATCAGTAAGATCACGCTGCCAGCGAGAAACGGGTAATTTTTGTGCAAGATGAGAGAAAATGGCATTTGCTAAGCCTAAGTTACCTTCTGAGTTTTCAAAATCAATTGGGTTAACTTTATGTGGCATTGTTGATGAGCCAATTTCGCCAGCAATTGTTTTTTGCTTAAAGTGATTAAGGGCAATGTAACCCCACATGTCACGGTCAAAATCTAATAATATAGTGTTGAAACGTGCAATTGCGTCAAATAACTCTGCAATATAGTCATGCGGTTCAATTTGTGTAGTAAATGGGTTTAGTGTTAAACCTAAACTTGATACAAATTTATCTGCATGTGTGTGCCAGTCGTAATCTGGGTATGCGCTAAGGTGAGCGTTGTAGTTACCAACAGCACCATTAACTTTACCTAGCATTTCTACTTGTGCAATTTGGTCACGTTGACGCTTTAAACGCATGTATACGTTAGCAAACTCTTTACCCATAGTTGATGGTGTAGCAGGTTGTCCGTGCGTACGAGTCATCATTGGGATTGTTTTGTATTCAATTGCTTTAGCTTTAATTGCACTTAAAAGTTCGTCGCAATAAGGAAGTAAAACATTTTTACGTGCTTCGCTTAGCATCAAACCATGAGATAGATTATTAATATCTTCTGAAGTACAAGCAAAGTGAATAAATTCGTTTATTGCATGGAGCTCACTGTTATCGGCTACTTTTTCTTTTAGTAGGTATTCAACAGCTTTAACATCGTGATTTGTAGTGCGTTCTATATCTTTAACGCGCTGTGCATCAGCTTCACTGAAGTTATCTACAATGGCGTTTAGAAGTGCATTAGCTTGTTCGCTAAATGCAGGTACTTCTTTAATATCGCTTGCTGCAGCTAACGCTTGCAACCAACGCACTTCAACAATTACGCGGTATTTGATTAAGCCAAATTCGCTGAAAATACTGCGTAGTTCAGTGGTTTTGCTGCCGTAGCGACCATCCACTGGAGAGATAGCCGTTAACGCTGAAAGCTCCATAATAACTCCTAAATTTTAGTTTGAACGATAGTTAAATTTTTGTTTTAGCAATGGCGAGTATTTTTCTTTTTGCAAAGAAAAAGTGACGGCGTTTACCGCCCATTTGTCGCCATAATACTGCACTTCTAATGCCGGCTAATAATAACGCACGGATTTTATTTTGAGTGAGCTGCTGTTTTAATAACTCGGGTTTACCATAAACCTGTATTCGGTGCCCAAGGGGGCTCAGCACCGACGAGTAAATATCTGCTAAACCGGCAACAACACTCTCATCGGTAATAGCAAAGTGGTCTAAACGACGATGAATATCATCAATTCGTTTACCTAATTCGTTTAAGCTTTTTTCGTTAGCACTGAGTGCTCGCTCAAGCTGCATTAAACCACCTACGTACTTTACTATTTCAACATCTTTTTGAGCGCCAGCAGTAAGCTGCGCCATTAATGTTTTATAGCCATCACGTAAGTTGTCAGTACCTTGGTAAACATCTTCTGGCGATGCCGGAGATGTTTGAATAATGCTTGAAAGTAAGATTTCTAAATCATGTTCGTTATTGTTGCCGTATTGGGCAATTTTTTGAACTTGTTTAGCAGCCTGGCACATGGCGGCAAGCGCCATGACTTGGTGTTCATTCATTACTTAATCACCGAGTCAATAATACCACCACCTAAACACACATCTTCTGCGTAAAATACGGCAGATTGACCAGGCGTAACTGCTTTTTGTGGCTC
>NZ_AUTN01000043.1:0-5977 GCF_000497955.1 Pseudoalteromonas sp. TAE56 | reverse complement strand
CCGCCGCCAATGTCTGAATGCGCTCCTGCAAACCATAGCTCGGTAATATTGCTTTGATGGTTCATGAGTGTGGGTTCAAACGCGCGGCGTTTTTCATCAAGGGCTACGCAGTGCAGCGCGTGAGTAATGTTGTTGGCAATGGTGTGGTTTTCAAAAATAACGTGCTCTGCGCCGCGTGTGGCTTTACTTACTTTTGATAAGCCAATAGAGGCGACAGTATCAAACACACATACGTAAACATTATCAGCAATTAAAGGCTCAAGGATTTTGGCAAAACGCCTAGCAAGTGCACCGCCTCGGCTAAAACCCGTTAGCAGTATGGTATCGCCTATTAGGTAGTGAGCTTTAAAGTCGCTTAATGCTTGATTTAAAATACTGGATACGTCGTCACCACGAGGTGCAAGAGTTTGGTTTAAAATGCGTTTAAGGCGGCTGCCTTTAGTGCCAATACCTTGATAATAAAAACTGAGTTGGTTAGCAAAAGGAGTAATGGGGGAGTCTTCTAATTTACCGCCAAGCAGTAAATGCAATTTTAGAATGTTGGTAATATTAGAGTCTTCTTTAAAATGCTCTGAGCTAAATTGCTCTGCATCACGGGGCTCGTTTCCTGTGCCGTCAAAGTTAAAAATTAGCGTTTTACCCGTCATAACCCAATTTCCTTAGTTGTTTTAAATACTCTACACAGACAATGTTAAATATTAAAGACAATATTTAGGTTAGTAACAAATACGCCAACTAATTTGTTGGCGTATTAAAAGTGCGGGTTATAGGCTATTAAAAGTATAGTGATTTAGCTGCGTGCCCTCTGCGGGTTTTAATGCGGGGTTTAACTTAATTAATTGCTCGTAAACCTCAGGATAAAACGTTTTTAATCGTGCTGCGCGAGAAAGGTGATTCGGTTCAATTTTTTCAACAAGCTGTAAGGCTAAAGGAATCATTGGGCTTAACTCCCCTTTGGTGTAGCTTTGTTCTAGCGCTAAGTCGAGTATATCTACACCTAATTTTTCTGAATCAGCGGGTATTTTATTGTCAATTAGAAATTGGACTGCCTCGACAGAAGACGATGCGGCTTGTACATAAACGTCGCGCCCATACGTATCGGTAATCGAAAAATCAAAACCAGCTTGTTTAAGCTTTTGCCATTGCTCAAGCGGAAAACGACTTAATCTTGCTAAATCACTCGGTGGCTTAGGTTCAACTCGGCTTTGCCAGATCGCTATAAAGTCATGAGGCTCTAATAGTAGGAATGTAAAAAGTGTATCGGTTTCTGTTTGAGTTAATGGTGTACTAAGGCTGTACTCATAAGCTTTTTGGTAATCTTTTTTAGACAAATATTGGCTGAACGCGCTATGACTTCTATCGTTTGAAAGCTGATTGCTTAGTATACTCCACCAGTAATTAACTAATACGGGGTCTTGTTCTTGTAAAACATATTCGAAGTTATTACCTTGCTCTTTTTTTACCTCTAGCACCGTATTATATGCTCGCATAGTAGAGTGTAATTGTTCAGTAGCGCTTAACTGCTGCTGTAATAGTTCACAGTTTTGTCTTTTATTATCTAGATCTTTCTTTTGTTGCTTCAAATCTACTAAAAAACGTGCAACATCAGAATTATCGGGCTCACTCACTTGGGGCAATGTGGCGCTATCTATTTTACCAATAGGGTTAAAGTAAGCATATTGCTCAGGGTTTTCCTGGCCATTAATATAGGCGCCTTGCTGGTAAATAAAATCATTTACAAAAGAAACGCCTTTGCTATTTAGGTAGTCACTAGCATTGCGGCTATGAGCTTTATAGCCCTGCTCTGTAAGGTAGTTTAACATTTGAGTATGCTTTGCATCTAAAGGGGCTAGCGTTAAGTTACCGCTTTTAGGCAGGCTTACTATTGCAACGTCTAAACCCGTAAATAAGCCTGGCTGATTGGTTGGTGTTACGCCTAGTTGCTGCAGTGCTTTTACAAGCGGTAAATTAAACTGGCTTACGGCAATATCAGCCATGTTATATAAAACAGAATTTTCTTCGTACAGCGGCATAGCATCCAGTGCCGGCACCTGCTTCATAAGCGCAAAAATATACTCATTAGGAATGTTGTTTTTAATCGCAGTAGCCACTTCATTTACTGTGAATTGGTTAGATGAAATTGCCTGCTCAAACTCTTTTGGCGTAAATTTATTTGCATTAAGCACAAACAATGTAGCCGGGGAAATAACCTCACTGCCTTCAAGTTTAATAAACGTTTTAGAATAAGTGGTAAATGTATCTGTGTTGTTTAATAAAGCATAAAGGGTTTCTTTTTGTACATTTTCATCAAGGGGTACACTCAGAGTAAGTCCTGGAGGGCTATGCTTATTATCTCCAAGCTGTTGAATCATTTCTTTTACTTTATCATTGGTGAAGCCTTTAATTGCCTCAATGCCTTGCCAATTAGCTAATTCGTTTAAAGAGCTAGTAATATTAAGCTGCTGTTTTTGCTCAGTAACTATGGCATCTCTTAAAAAGGCAATGTATTGACGCTTATTGATTTCTGATAGGTTTGCATACTTTAAAATCGTAGGGACCGACGTCCCTTTTTTAAGCTCACTCACAAAAAATGAAACAAGCGATTGGTTTAAATTATTTATTTTTATATGTTGTTGCTGTGATTGATCTCTGCAAAGGCGAATATCTTTTTTTAGATCTGTGACTATTCGTAGCGGGGTGCCTTCTGCAGGCTGCTTTTTATTAACTAAGTTAGGCTCAGTGGCATTTGGTGCAGCCACGTTGGGCTGCTCTACAGAGGCTGTGTTAGGCTGGGTTTTAAATAGATATACTGCCAAAGCCGCTATAATTATAAGTCCGAGAAGTAGCTTTTTCATAACCGCCAATCCTTTGATGTTATTAAAATATTCTCACATCGTACTACTTTAGGTACGCAAAGTGCAAAAAAGCTTTAAGAGATAATACTTATTAACTCTTAAAGCTTTTTTGTGGTTTTGTGAGCGTACTTAATTTATTAGTGCAACTTCATTTTAGGGCGCACTACACGCAGCACTTTTTCGCTTATCCATAATGCAAAGGTTTTTGCGCTACCGTGTATAGCGCGTTGGTGCATACGGTATAAAGATATATACATAAAGCGGGCAATTTTACCTTCAATAAAAAAGGTATTGCTGGTTAGGTTACCCATTAAGTTACCCACGGTGCTGTAGCTTGATAAGTTAACAAGTGAGCCATGGTCGCTGTATTTAAAGCCGCGTAGTGGTTGCTGCTTTAATGTTGCGATAAGATTTTTTTCGACGCACTGCGCCATTTGATGCGCCGATTGTGCGCGTGGCGGTACTTGCTTGCCATCCGCTTGGGTAAATGCGCAGCAATCACCTAATACAAAAATGCTTTCGTCTACGGTGCTTTGTAAGAACTCGTTTACTTGAATTTGGTTGCTACGCGTCAGCTCAAAAATACCTAAGTCTTTTATAAAATCAGGTGCTTTTACGCCTGCTGCCCACACCATAATATCGGCATCAATGTGTTCTTCATCTTTGGTGATAAAGCCTTGTGCGGTGCCTTCTTTTACTTGTGTTTGCTCGCGCACGTTTACGCCAAGCTTTAATAGCTCGCGTTTGGCACTTACGGCAATACGCTCTGGTAGTGCTGGTAAAATTCGTGGTCCGGCTTCTATTAAATGAATATGCAAACGCTTAGACGACATATTTGTTAAGCCATAAAGCTTTAATAGTTCAGACACATGATAAAGCTCAGCTGAGAGTTCAACACCGGTAGCACCGCCGCCTACAATGGCAATATTAAGTGATTGCTGTTGGTTGTCGTCTTGGTGAAGGCGTGTAAAGCTGTCGAGTAAT
This sequence comes from Pseudoalteromonas sp. TAE56, assembly GCF_000497955.1. Classification (NCBI taxonomy): domain Bacteria; kingdom Pseudomonadati; phylum Pseudomonadota; class Gammaproteobacteria; order Alteromonadales; family Pseudoalteromonadaceae; genus Pseudoalteromonas; species Pseudoalteromonas sp. TAE56. Next base: position 2,138 of record NZ_AUTN01000043.1, on the reverse strand, counting down.
GAATGTTGAAAGCGCTCTGCTTGTTGGTTTGAATCTAAAAAGTAGCAGTGATCTTTTATACCTGGGGTATTAAAGTCGTTACTTACGCTGCCAATGGCAATCACTAGGTGGTCGTAGCGCACGGTGCGCTCGGGTAAAATTGTGTGGCCTAGCTCGTCTAAAAGTGGTGCAAGGGTAACTGTTTTATTGCTTTGATCTATATTGCAAAAAGTACCAAGTTGAAAGTTATAGTGGTGTTTTGCAGCATGGGCTGAATACACAACGCCATCTAAATCGGGGTCAATAGAGCCTGTCGCTACTTCGTGCAGTAACGGCTTCCATATGTGGGTACGGTTTTTGTCTATTAGTAGAATTTCAGCTTGTTTTTTCTTTCCTAATTTATGACCTAATTGCGTTGCGAGTTCTAATCCGCCAGCACCACCGCCAATAACGACGATTTTAGGTGTAGTAATATTCATAACGTTGCCCTCAAAAATAATATACCCAAGTGATCTGTATTTTTATTAGTTTTTTAAGATGACTTGGGTATCAATAAATTATTTTGGCAACAAGCAGTTACTACTCATTTTATAGTGCTTTAGTTTGCGCTTAAATAAAGGTGATGTCAGCAATAAATAATGTTATTTGTTGTATACTGAGTTGCAAATATTTCATACACACCGAGTTGCAAATATTTTATTTACACCGCATTTTTTATAAGCATGACTATTGTTTAGCCATCAAAAGGACATTTATGACCACGCCACTAATTCAATCACTCGAGCAGCACTTTGGTTTTAGCCAATTTAGAACAGGGCAACAACAAACTATAGAGCAGCTTTTAAATGGTCAATCGTCGTTGGCTATATTTCCGACCGGCTCGGGTAAATCGTTGTGCTATCAATTAACTGCGTTGCATTTACCAAATTTAACGTTAGTGGTTTCGCCTTTGCTTGCATTGATGAAAGATCAAATTAGCTTTTTAAATAGCAAAGGTATTTACGCGGCTAGCCTTGATTCGAGCCAAGATCAAATGCAAAGCAGCACCGTAATGAATGATGTGCGAAATGGTAAAATTAAAGTACTAATGGTGTCGGTTGAGCGCTTTAAAAACGAGCGTTTTAGAGAGTTTATAAGCCAAGTTAAGCTTTCGATGTTAGTGGTAGACGAAGCGCACTGTATATCAGAATGGGGCCATAACTTTAGACCCGACTACCTTAAACTACCGCGTTACCGCGAAGAGCTTAATATTCCTTTAGTATTGCTGCTTACGGCAACGGCGACTAAAAAAGTTAAACGCGATATGGCAGAGCGATTTGCTATATCGCCTGAGTGCATTGTGCAAACGGGCTTTTATCGCGCCAATTTAGATTTAAGTGTGTTGAGCGTTAAGACCGCCGATAAAAACACCGAGCTTACCAACATTGTGCGCGCGCAAAATGGCCCTGGTATTGTGTATGTAACGCTACAGCAAAGCGCCGAGCAAGTTGCTAATGTGCTAAGTGCACAAGGTGTGCACGCGGTGGCGTATCATGCGGGGCTTGAGGATACGCTACGCTGGCAAATTCAAGATGACTTTATGGCGGGTAAAATTAACGTAGTGGTGGCTACCATTGCCTTTGGTATGGGCGTTGATAAATCAGATATTCGTTTTGTTATACATTACGATTTACCAAAATCGATTGAAAACTACAGCCAAGAAATTGGCCGAGCAGGGCGCGATGGCAATCCATCAAACTGCTACACCCTTGCCAATTTAGATGGGCTAAATACGGTTGAAAACTTTGTATATGGCGACACCCCTGAGCTTAGCGGTATTGAATACGTAATTAACGATATTCGCCAAAGCCACCAGCAATGGGAAATGCAAGAATACAGTCTTTCAAGCGAAAGTAATATTCGCCAACTGGCACTTAAAACCTTGCTAGTACAACTAGAAATGCAAGGCGCTATAACACCGCAATATGCCTACTACGCTGATTTTAAATATAAATTTTTGGTTGATAAAAACGAGCTACTAAGCCAGTTTGACCAGCAGCGCCAAGCTTTTTTAACGCAAATATTTAGCCATACCGATTTTAAAAAAATATGGGGCACGCTAAATTTTGACTCCCTTACGCAAGCCGCGCAGGTTGATCGAAAACGCGTAGTGGCAGCCC
>NZ_AUTN01000042.1:0-2101 GCF_000497955.1 Pseudoalteromonas sp. TAE56 | reverse complement strand
CAGCCACTATTCAAAATGCAGCTCAAACGGCAGGCTGGTCACTCAACCAAAACAATGTGTCACTTAATATTGACCCTAATACATTAACTAACTTACAAAATGGAATTGGAGGCGGTCGTGATGCGGGCTCTTCAAACTCAAGTTTTGTACGCAGTGAGCTTGAGGAAGATTATTACCAAGCTGATGTGGATTTTTATGTTGATTGGGGCTTTTTAAAAACAATTAGAACCGGTGTTAAATACCGTAACTCAAGTCTTCATCGTGAAACTGGTAATACTTTCTTTTTAGATCCCAATTTCAACATAGCTGCAGGCGAAGCAAGCGAGCAAGGTATTACGCGTTTTGATAGTTACCAGTGGAATGGCGGTATGCCATTAGCTCAAAATGTATTTACAAGTGAGAGCAATATAGTAGGCGGGTTTGATATAAACCAAATGCCAAGTATCGATTGGAATAAATACCGCGATATGTTCACTGCTAGCTATGTTCCTTATACGCGCATTGAAGATAATTTTGTTTACGATATAGAAGAGAAAATATCTGCTTTTTATATTCAAGGCGATTTTGAGTTTAGTGAAGTAAGAGGTAATTTGGGCGTGCGTGTTGTGCAAACAAAAACACTTACTTCATCTACTGACTTATATACCTACCAATTAGATCACACAAATGACGAAACAGGCGAGCCAGTAACGGGTGACGCACGCTTTGTAGAAGACTATCAGTTAGTCACTCAAAAAAACAAAGATACTCAAATATTACCAAGCTTTAATATAGCGTGGGATGCAACTGATAATTTAGTTATTCGTGGGGCAATAGCAAAAGTAATGTCTCGTCCTGATTACAGCGATTTAGGTGCGCAGCAGCGTATTACGTTTGTATCGGATGAATGGGCAAATGATAGAGCTGCATTTAATGAACAACCAGGCTTTAGCGGCTGTGGCGGTAATAAAAACTTAAAGCCATTTGAATCGGTGCAAGCTGATTTATCTATTGAGTATTATTATGCAAAGGGTTCTGCGGTTGGGTTGGCGCTTTTTCATAAGAAAGTAGACAACTTTGTTGTACCACTATGTAATAGACGTAGAGCAAAGCTTTGCCGGTAAAAATAATATAGTAGATGCAGATACTATTAATATAGCTCCGTACAGCACTGTGGGTAATGGTACCGATGCAGTATCTAAAGGCGTGGAGGTATTTATTCGGCATGCGTTTGATAATGGTTTTGGTTTTTACGCAAACTACACCTATAACAAAACCAATAAAGCAGAGGTAACAGTAAATGGTGAAGAGTTTGGTCAGTCTGCATTAATAGGCAGTGCAAAGTATCAGTACAACACTTCTGTTTACTATGAAGGTGACGCCTTTAATATACGTGCATCATATAATAAACGAGGGGAGACAGTATTGGGGGCTCAATAGTGGATTAAATGTATATCAAGACCCATACGAACAGGTTGATGTTAATGCGTCGGTTAACTTATACGAAGGACTAAGTTTAACAGCTGCCGTCATTAATTTAACTAAGTCGGAATCGGTAACGCGTTTAGGTAATGATACAGATGCACGATTACTTAACTCGAGCTATTCGGGTAGACGCTATTACGCAGGCTTTAATTACAGCTTTTAATTAATGACATACGCAATATTTTATCAAAAGCCAACTGACTAACTTTAGTTGGCTTAACCTAACAGAGCTAAATAGTATAATTTTATGTATGCATATAGTTTTGCCGCTCATACATAGATTATTTAATAGGCAGAAAAAGCGTCGCAGCTCTTTATTTGTATAGCTTTCATACTAAATTCATTTAATTGTCAAAAAGCTGAAATAAAACATTGACCCTCGCTCGAATCTCCCTATAATGCGACCCCACTGAGACGGGAAACGCCGAAGCATAGCAAGGCAGCAACTACTCATAGAGTTAAATAAAGCTTCGGTTTTAAATCTTCTAAAAAGAAAGTTTAAAATAAAGTGTTGACTTGAAAAATAAAGGGTGTATTATTCGCATCCCTTGAGTCGCTAAAGCGACTCAAAACGTTCTTTAACAATATAAAGCAATCATCTGTGTGGGCACTCGTACAGATTGAGTTCTAACAGCCG
>NZ_AUTN01000041.1:0-7515 GCF_000497955.1 Pseudoalteromonas sp. TAE56 | reverse complement strand
CCGCCGATCAAGATATGATGTTTATTAAAGCCAGTGGTGAGTTAGCAGATAATCATCATTTGTCGGTAAGTATTGAAAAACGCGACGAAGAAGGGGATTTTTCAGCACGCCCTAACTGGGCGGTACAAGAAGGTGATGCTTTGTATCCAAGTGAAGCAGAGCGAGAGACTTACGTTGCTAATTATATATTTTCTCACAATAACTTATTGTATTTAGAGGCGACAGCATACAAAACCGAATCATCTTTTAATGGCGGCCGATTTGCTTGGCTTGCTGACATTGACACATATGGCTTAGATATTCGTAATACAAGTATTATTGATGAACATAAATTTGTTTATGGCGTTGATTATAGAAATGATGAAGTATCGAGTGGGTCTGCAGCAGGTGCAAAAGAAAATTCAGAACAAGGCAGTGTACTGGGTGTTTATGCACAAGGTTATAGTGATATTACTCCACAACTTTTACTGAGTTATGGGGTGCGTTTTGATAGTTATAAGTTTAAACAAGACATCTTATTAGATGAATATTACGGCACTGCAATTACAGAAAGCGCATCGAGTTTAGATGACAATGAACTGAGTTTTAATATCGGTTTAGCATACGACATTAATGATGCTTGGACAGTAGGGCTTGGGTATGCTGAAGCCGCGCGTGGTAAACAAATAGGTGATGGCTTTACCATTGATGGATATTTATATGACGGTTCAGATATTCCAGTAGCGGATGAAAGTTTAGTACCTGAGACCGTAGCTAATATTGAAGCATCCATAACGTACACTAATGAAAATTTATCCGCTAAGGCAAGTATTTATAATTCGTCTTTAGATGATGTGATATTTGAAGGGTATGAAGGAAACTCGGTTTATAACAATATAGGCACGTTAGAGACTAAAGGATTTGAGTTTGACCTAGCATATCGTTTAAATTCATTTGATTTCTTCATTGGATTTTCAGCTACTGATACAGAGCTTGACCCACGTGATGGGTTGTACAGTGTAAGTTATGATGCAATTGATATTAATGGCTATGAGTTTGTCGGTTTAGGGAATAGCAGAGGCAATACATGGGTTGCTGGCGTTGATTACGACATTAACACTGATGCAAAGGTTGGTTTTAGTGTAACTAAAGTCGATTCACTCGATATTAATACTCTTCATCAAGCTGTTGACCTTGGTTGGACCGATTCTTTATATACCCTAAATAAACCAAGCTATACCACTGTTGATTTATATGGGCAGTGGAATGTGACGAATGCATTATTATTTAATGTTGCTGTTACTAATTTATTTAATGAGTTATATATCGATCATTCAAGTGTGGGTGATTACAGTGAAGTATTTGGCACTGTTGTTGGTCCATACGAATCTGGGCGCGATATTCGCTTATCGATTTCTTATCAGTTTTAAGAATAAGTAACTTATTTTATGTTCTTAAAATTGTTTAAAAAGTGGGTCTTTTGGGCCCACTTAATTATAGGTCTAATCGCCGGTTTATTTATTTTTAGCATGTCGTTCACGGGTTTTCTATTAACCTATGAGCGACAGATTGTTGAGCTAGATGAAATGCGATTTACTGTAAATAACACCTATGTTCAACAGCGACTATCGACTGATGATGTTGTGGATATTTTGCGAAAATCGCATCCGAGTCAATCACATATTTATATTCGTTGGGTTAATCGAGAAGGGGCTGCCATTCCTGCCTGGGCTGGAAAGCATAGCTACTTATTACACCCTTATACAGGAGACGTGCTTCGTGAAGGAGAGGGGTTAGCGGCTGACTTTTTTCACGTTGTAACTGATATACATCGTTATTTATTACTGCATGGCGCTTCGCAGGTGATTGGTAAAAATATAAATGGCTACGCTAATCTATTTTTTATCTTTTTATTACTATCGGGTGTTTATCTGTGGTTACCAAAGCGATTTAACCGCTCTGCATTAAAAGGATATTTATTACTAGCAAAGAGTTACAAATCATCACATCATCGAAATAGGCAGTGGCATTTAGTTTTTGGAATTTGGTGTTTACCGGTTTTACTCGTTTTGTCATTAACGGCTACTTTGTTTCATTTTGATTGGGCAAATAAGGCACTGTACGGCGCATTTGGACAAAGTGTACCGGAGCGTGAAAAGCATCTACCAGTATTAGATTTATCGGCTGATGAAGTACTGTACGATACTTTATTTCAACAAGCTAAAGTACATGCAATTAATAATGGTGCTGCTGATTGGTATTCAATGTGGTTAGAATTAGGTGACAAAAAACACGAAGCACGTTTTTATATTGATACCAGTATCGGGAATCGCCAAGAATATGCGTATTCATTATTTTTAGATACTCGCACTGGTGATGCAATTAAAACGTTAAAAAAATCGGATTGGACGCGAGGCGATCAAGCATGGGGAACATCTCGATTTTTACATACCGGTGAATACTTTGGTTTTTTAGGGCAAACATTAGCTGGTTTGGCATCATTGCTCGCATGTTTTTTAGTGTATACAGGCATAGTTTTAGCATGGAAGCGATTGATAACTAAGCGCTAATTTACACTTATCGTCGAGTATTTGATTGCTTGATATGTGCGATTTGATATATAAAAATTTATTTTACACAAAAAAGCCAGCGCATTAGGCGCTGGCTTTTAGTATTCAAATGCTTACTTAGTTAATTAAGCGGCATTAGCTTCTTTTTTAACGCTATTACGCGCGGCTTTGCCTGCAAGTAAATCAGCCGGGTCAAAGTCATCAACGTTAATAACATCTAAACGAGATTGCTCAACAGCAGCTAGCTTGTCAGCCTCTGCTTGGCTTAAAATGCCTGCTTCAAGCCCTATTTGCGCTACTTTATCAAGCTGAAAGAATGGCAGTTTAAGGCCTTTCTCTTTACATACTCTTTCAAATAATGGCTCAACATCAAGGACGTCTTTAAGGGTTTGCTCTTGACGACCTACAAGGTTAAGTGGCTCATTTGTTAGGTATACGTAGCTTGCTAAACGGTTACGCGTTTCGCTAGGTACTTGTAGTAGTTGTGCTAGTTTATGCTCAAGTTGGTCAGTTGGTTTACGAACAGGGCGACCAAACGGGAATAACAATACTTTTAACACGGCGCGTAGTGGAGCCGAAGGCATGTTATTAATTAAATCAGCAAGTGCACGTTGGCAATGGTAAAGGTGATCTTGGCAACTCCATTTTACTAGAGCAAAATCTTCTTTTTTACGGCCTTCATCGTTGTAACGCTTAAGCGTTGCAGATACTAAGTATAGGTAACTAAGTAAATCACCTAAACGTGCTGAAATACGTTCTTTACGTTTTAGTGAGCCACCAAATACTGCCATGCTAATGTCAGACATAAGTGCAAGTGATGCACTAAAGCGTGACGCTATACGGTAAAATTCAGCGGTTTCGTCGTTGTACGGCACACTTGTAAAACGAGCGCCGGTAAGAGCAAGCCACTTAGTACGTACAAGGTTCGACATAGTAAAACCAATGTGACCCATTAGCGCTTTATCAAATACGTTAAGCGCCTCTTCGCGGTCTTCAATTTCGCACGCACCAAGCTCGGTAAGTACAAATGGATGACAGCGAATCGCACCTTGACCATAAATAATCATATTACGGGTCAAGATGTTTGCACCTTCAACGGTAATGGCAATAGGTGCACCTTGATAGCCACGACCTAAATAGTTATTTGGCCCAAGCATGATGCCCTTACCGCCAAGTACATCCATTGCATGAATAGTTGCATCACGCATTTGCTCTGTCAGGTGGTATTTTATTATGGCAGAAACAACCGATGGCTTTTCGCCTAAATCAACCGCACCCGTAGACATACTAACCGCAGCATCAGAGCTGTAAGCATAACCCGCAAGTTTAGCTAGTGACTCTTCAACACCTTCCATTTTACCAATAGGTAAACGGAACTGACGACGAATTCGGCTATAAGCACCTGTCGCAATAGCAATCATTTTAATGCCACCGGCAGAGTTTGACGGTAACGTAATTGCACGACCAACCGATAAACATTCAACCAACATGCGCCAGCCTTGACCAGCCATATCTGGACCACCAATAATGTAATCAAGTGGTACAAAGATGTCTTTACCGCGAGTAGGACCATTTTGAAATGGTACGTTAAGCGGGAAATGTCGACGACCAATTTCAACTCCAGGAGTATCCGTTGGAATAAGTGCACAGGTAATGCCTGGCTCTTTATTGTCGCCAATTAAGCCGTCTGGATCTTGTAATTTAAACGCCAGACCAAGTACGGTAGCAACTGGGGCAAGTGTAATGTAACGCTTATTCCACGTTAAACTAACACCCACAACCTCTTCGCCATTCCATTGCCCTTTACACACCACACCGTAGTCTGGAATTGAGCTTGCATCAGAACCCGCTTCTGGCGACGTTAATGCAAAACATGGAATTTCTTGACCGCTCGCTAAGCGCGGCAAGTAATGATCTTTTTGCTCTTTTGTACCATAGTGTTGTAATAATTCACCTGGGCCTAAAGAGTTTGGTACACCAACAATTGACGAAAGTAATGTTGATTTACTTGTTAGTTTTTGAAGTACACATGATTGTGCAAATGCAGAAAACTCTAAACCGCCGTATTCTTTTTTGATGATCATGGCAAAGAATTTATTATCTTTTAGATATTGCCATACATCTTGAGGAAGGTCGGTTAGTTCATGCGTTGCTTCCCAATCGTCCAACATGCTGCATACTACTTCAACAGGGCCATCTACAAAGGCTTGCTCTTCAATAGTAAGTTTAGGAACTGGATATTGGTGAAGTTTTTTCCAATCTGGGTTACCGCAAAATAAGTCAGCTTCCCACCACGTCGTACCGGCATCAATAGCTGATTTTTCAGTATCAGACATGCTTGGCGTTACTTTTTTAAACGTAGCAAAAATTGGCTTGATGATATATTGCTGACGAAGGCCAGTAACAGAAAGAGGAACCGCGATGATCAAAAAGATCAACCAGCTAATTAAACCAAAAGCACCCGCAAAGGTACCAATTAATAAAGTTATAGCCGAAACACCAAGTGCTGTGTTCCAACTTGCTCTGTGGTAAACCGCAGTGCAAAGCAACGCGATTAGAACCAGTGTAAATATGAGTGTCATTTTTATTCCTTAATAGAGGTCAGACCACCTCACTTAGAGTAGCGCTAGTAAGAGTAATTTTCAAGTACATAACGATGTTAAATTGTAGTAGAAAGTAACTTAAATACGATATTTAATTACCCGACAGAGGAACGCACAATAACTATCGTATAGTCAAAGCATTAACCGTAAGTAGTGTTAACGTAAAAATAAATAAATCTAATAGCAAAATGACATTTTTTAAGTAAGTATAGCCGTTATAGCGGGCTGCAAATTAGTGTACGCTTAATATACAAATATAACGCTATTTATTTTAATGTATGGTTTTTAAGGGTTATTTTATTAATGTGTGAATTACTTGGCATGTCAGCCAATGTGCCTACCGATATTTGTTTTAGTTTTTCAGGCCTTTTAGAGCGTGGCGGAAACACGGGACCACATAAAGACGGGTGGGGCATTACGTTTTACGAAGGTAAAGGTTGTAGAACCTTTAAAGATCCTGAGCCGAGTTATCAATCTGAAATTGCAAAGCTCGTTAAAGCATACCCAATTAAAAGTGTCTCGGTTATTAGCCATATTCGCCAAGGTAACCGTGGGCGAGTATGTCTTGAAAATACTCATCCTTTTACGCGAGAGTTATGGGGGCGTGAAATCACTTACGCTCATAACGGGCAGTTATCTAATTATCATGATTTAAAAACAGAGTACTATCGCCCAGTGGGTAACACCGATAGTGAACTCGCTTTTTGTTGGTTACTTGATAAAATTCGCGAAAAATACCCAAAGCGTCCAAGTAATATGGCGTCGGTTTTTAGATACGCTGCTAAGTTGTCGCATACGTTGCGTGAAAAAGGGGTGTTTAATATGTTATTGACCGACGGGGTGTTTGTTTTAGCGTATTGCACTAATAACTTACATTACATAACGCGCCGTGCGCCATTTGGTAAAGCAACGTTGATTGATGCCGACATGGTGGTTGATTTTCAACAAGAGACCACACCAAACGATGTAGTGACGGTAATAACAACAAGGCCATTAACTAACGATGAGCGTTGGCAAAAAATGGAGCCGGGAGAATTTGCATTGTTTAAGATGGGTGAGCTAATTTAGCCCACCTATTTTATTACTGATTTATTTAAAAGCTAGTTAGCTTCTTGAGGTTGTTGTGCTGTAGCAGGCGCAACAGCTGTAGGTGCAACAGCTGTAGGTGCAGTAACAGTAAATGAATTCATTTGAACTTCAAACTGCTCCATACCTTTTTCGCCTTTCCACATACGTACCAGCATGTAATCCATTTCTGGCGCAAACCACGCAATCGCTTGGCGTTTATCGTTATCGTATAAACGTTTTACTTTAATGGCTTCTACATTACCAATAGGCAACGAAATCATCTCGGTGCCAGATACTTCAAAGTTGTAGTCGCGGCGATTACCTTTTTTGTCTATAAGCGGAAATGAAAAGCTCGTTTCACCTTTTTTCAATCCTTCGCGCACTTGCACTTGGTACGAAATAGCATCCTGAAATTCATCAGTCCATTCGCATTTTAGTGGGTATTCGCTAGCGCTGCTAGTCACTACCTTATTTGTCGTATCAAAATCAATCTTATAATCTTTATCTGGGCCTGTACCGGTGCGGATCATATTGTAATGATGCGGGGTAACCTTACCATCTTTAAAGGTAAACTCTGATGTTTCTTCACGAGAATCAGAAAAGATCATCCACTCAATATTGCTGTGGTATGTTAGTTCATAAGTATCATCGCCCGTTTTTTTGAGCTCACGAACAGCCTCACCATGATTTTTACCTTTGCGTAAAATATCGTAATTAGCTTGATACTGGGTCAATTCGCCTGCAATTAGGCTAGTTGGAAGTAAAGCGCCCGCACATAACAACAGGGCACTTATTTTTTTATTGTGGGTAGTGCGCGCCGTGTGCAGGAAGTTGTTTTTTGTCAAGAACTGCATAATCTGCTTCCATAGTAAGTCTGTGTTCACTGAACCACTTGACCACCAAAGGATAAATTATATGCTCTTGTTCATGCACGCGTTTTGCTAATGTTTCTGCTGTATCATCCTTGAGTACAGGTATTTGCGCCTGAAGGATAACGGGACCGCCGTCTAATTCTTCAGTAACAAAGTGAACACTTACGCCATGAACATCGTCTTTTGCATCAATTGCTCTTTGGTGGGTATTCAGCCCCTGATACTTAGGCAACAAAGATGGATGAATGTTCAACATTTTTCCAACATATTTTTGCACTAAGCCAGGAGTAAGAATACGCATAAACCCAGCTAATACAACTAGATTTGGCATAAAAGAGTCGATAACGTTCATTAATTGCGCATCGTACGCTTCGCGCGAGTCAAAATCTTTATGACTGAGCACTTTTGTAGCAATACCGGCTT
>NZ_AUTN01000040.1:0-1190 GCF_000497955.1 Pseudoalteromonas sp. TAE56 | reverse complement strand
CAGGCTCGGTTGCCATTACAGCTGCTGCGCCACAAATAGAGCTACCTGCGCCAATTAATATGGTTGTTTGTTCATCAAGCTTAAATACGCGCTTACCTAACTGCACTGCCAAAATAAATGTGCCTAACAGCATTACAACATCGGTTAATAAGCCTTCCCAGCCTACGCCCGCTACTTGCGCAAAGGTAATTCTAAACCCAAACAACACAACCCCCGCTTTAAGCAATATACTTTTAGCGTAATCAACACCTATATCGGTTTGCGTAGCAATACGCGAAAACACACTGTTACCCACAATAATGCCAAGCACTATACCAATAGTTAAAGAGCTAAATTGCGCACTTTGCATTATGGGTAACTTACTTAATGCAACAGATGCCCCCGCCAAAACCACCACCAGCAGCATACCTAACCACCAGCGCGTATCGGCATATTGCTTAGTATTAATACCCAAAGGCTGAAACCCATTTTTAATAGCGCTAAGCATAATATTTCCTCAATTGAACAACGTTAAACTGTTGACTTCATTTTAAGAAAGCGCAAAATATAACTCCAATACATTAAAATCATGATTCGATAACTTAAAGTTATCGAATTTGAGAGGCACAATGAACTTGCATGCACTTCGGGTGTTTTATACGGTAGCAAAGCTTGGTAGTTTTTCAGGCGCAGCTGAAGCGCTTTTTATAAGCCAACCGGCTGTATCTAAAGCGCTAAAAGAGCTTGAGCACCAATTAAATATTCAACTTATAGAGCGTGCATCTAAAGGCAAAAAACTTACCTTAAGCGAGGGCGGCCAAGCCTTGTATGATCATGCACGTAGCATTTTTGCCATTGAAAAAGCCGCCATAGAAGATATTAAATCACGCACAGGGCTTAAGCGTGGCACGCTCGTTATAGGCACTAGTACAACCATTGCCAGCTATTGGCTACCGCCCTACTTAGCTAAATTTTGCGCGCAGTACCCTGATATAAAAGTAGAAGTACAAGTGGCTAATACAGCGCAAATTGAGCACGCCCTACTTGAATGCACTATCGATTTAGCACTGGTTGAAGGCACACCAACCGAGCCGCATATTATAAGTAAGCACTGGCAAAACGATTTAATGAGTATCGTTATACCCAGTAACTTTAAGCCCGCTAAAAACTTAAATGCATGGTTAAACAAACAGTTTTGGCTACTGCGCGAG